>NZ_QGAD01000009.1:0-214337 GCF_005233705.1 Paenibacillus sp. CFBP13512
TTCTAAAAAAAGAATATTTACCTAGCATCAAAAAAGGGCAAATTTATATATTTTAGTTTTGTTCTTAATATATAAAAAAACTGACATCAATAAAATAATGATGTCAGTTTTTTATATAGTTCAATATGTAATTATAACCTCACATTGAACCGCATATCACAATATTAAAAAGCTTATTTAAAATATTTCCTTCTTAACAAAAAGAAAGTTATATTTTATTCCCACGGATATTCAGTGGTGAGGTAATCAGCAAATTCTTTACTTTCTTCTCTCCGTTGACGACGCATGGCTGCTCGTGAAGGAGCGGTTTCGTGCAATTTCTTCTCTTCTTCCGTTTCAGGAATGACTGTCGGCACTTGCACTTTATGATTATCTTCACCGATCGCTACAAAGGTAAGAAAGGCAGTCGCTGCAATTCGTTTCTCACCTGTTTTGAGGTCTTCGCGTATCACTTTCACAAAAATCTCCATCGAACTACGTCCTGTCCATGTCACAAACGATTCTAATGTCACTGAATCGGTTGGGTTGATCGGATACAGAAAATCGACTGAATCGGTAGAAGCGGTAACGGTATCGACACGACATAATTTGGAAGCGGTAATTGAAGCAATATCATCTATATACGACATCAATTTTCCACCGAATAATGTATTGTGATTGTTGACATCGGTCGGGAATACACGGGATGTTTTGAAGCAACGTGTTTCTCTAACATATTTACTTTCGACTTGTAGCGGTTTGGATGATGCTGATTGTCCCGCTTGATCTGAAGACTGCTGATCCATTGTTCTACCTCCTTATATTTATACGTTTGCCTACATGTTCAATATCTACATGTATCATAGTCTTCCTTATGACATGTTTGCAAATATGGCTTTCAGAAAATATACAATGAATCAATAGAATTTTCACCATTTGGAAGAACCGGATGAACGGCTACTTCCCCCACTCCAACTAGAACTACTCGAAGAGCGACTGCCTCCACCTGATGATGAACCTCCTGAACCGCCACCCGATGAACGCTGACGACGCTTGCGTTCTTGTTCCTGATCATAGAGCGCTTTGTATTCCAGTGCTATAAATTGCAGTATTCCTGCACCTTCTTGCGCTTTTTGCTGTGCTTGTACAAAGTATCCCTGATTCACCAATTGTTGCAATTCTTCGACCAGTCGATGCAAAACAGGCACATGAGTCGTGATCGCTGTCGTAAAGTAACGAGCAGACAAATTGCGATGTTCTTGCAGTAATCCTTCGATCGCTTCGATCGCTTCTTGACGTTGTTGGGTCAACTCTTCTACACGCTGAACAAAAGCAACTGTCTCTCTTTCCGCTGTATCCATAACTTCTTTGACGTTAACCATATTGAGTAGTGTACCGCTTAGAATCTGCTCTGCTTGTTCAAGTGCTTGATAGCTATGTGCTTGCACTTGCTGTGTATCGTCAGGATTAACGCTAATCGTTGCCTGCTGTTCATTGGCACGGCGATAATCTTCGCGTAGCTTGTCTAAGCGTTGATTTTCGCTTTGCTTCTGATTATCTAATTGGTCTTTGTAACTCATAATCTCTGTTCGCAATTGTTGCATCCGAGACAACGCATTTCTGACTTGCTCACTCCATGTATATGCTTGACGATACTGTTGTACTTCATCATGCAGAGCATCTACGATTTGTGGAGTAAATAGATTAACCTCACCTTGCATCTTCTGAATTTCCTGATAACGTGCGCCTTGTTCTCTGAGATGTACTCCTGCATATTCTGCTTGTAGACGGCTCACTTCTTGATTATACATTTCAGGCATATTGCGGAAATCAGCCATTTGTTGTTGCGCCATCGTTAATGTTTTCTTCGATTCATCCCGGAAGTTAATGAGATCACTGACAACCTGACGAGCCGCCGCGATATCTTGTTCGATCATTTCCATACTTTGACGAATCAAGTCTACATTCCCACCTGCCAACAATTGAACTAATCGAATCTCTTCTGTGCGTGCATGTTCTAATATACGGAAAGGATCGTCTACCGTTAACTTGAGATGTTCTCGCTCAACGACTGGACGCAACTCCTGTTCTGTATTATTGATCTCTGCTGTATACCGTTGACTGCGTTGTACCCATTCCCCATACAGACGGATATCTTCTACAAGCACATCAAGCAATTGATTGGCACGTTCGGCTGGTTCTTTGGCTTTCATAAAATCAAATTCATCCAATTGATCGGCTTCTTGCAAAATATGCTCAATTGTAGTGATTCGATCTTTCATCGCTGTCAGTGGATAGTTGTATTGCTTTTCAAGCGTAGCCACTGTATTTTTCACTTGCTCCAGATTAGCTTTGGACGCTTCCACCATCCCACGTACGGTGCGTGATAACTCATCCATTTCTTGATGATGCTTTTGCACATTTGCCATATCGGTTGCCCACTGCGTCTGTTCTTGTTCAATGATGGTCAGATCGCTAGCAGATTTTTTGACAGCACCGATCGACAGGCGAATAGCATCTATTTTCTGCTGAGAATCGGCAATACGAGCATGTTCTTTCATTAATTGAGACTGTAACTGTTCAATCATTTCTTTGGTCTGTCCAGTCACAAAGCCCATTTCTAATTCTTTAAACAAATCAGACACAATCAAGCTGTTAAGTGATGTAGCGATCTGATCGTGATGTAGCTGCACTTGTTGACGGCGAACTTTGAGCTTGCTGACTTTGTTCAATCGAATCATCAACCAGATCACAAACCAGATGAGCGCAATCCCACCGATCAATAACGCAATCGCCGAACCCCAGTTCAGACCGACCTGTGCTAACTTTTGCGAAATGACGGTCGTTAACGGCACATGATTGATATATCGATTAACAGCTAGTACACCGCCTACAATATCGCCATCTTGTGCAGATGGAACAAATTTGTTATCGGTTACTCCTTG
Source organism: Paenibacillus sp. CFBP13512 (assembly GCF_005233705.1). Classification (NCBI taxonomy): domain Bacteria; kingdom Bacillati; phylum Bacillota; class Bacilli; order Caryophanales; family Paenibacillaceae; genus Paenibacillus; species Paenibacillus sp. CFBP13512. The sequence continues at coordinate 2,925 of NZ_QGAD01000009.1, forward strand.
TACCGTGCGCTCGTTGCTATTGGCGATTTTGTTAGCGAGTACTGCATTTTGAAAGACCAGATGGACATAATTCGGATTGGTTGTAATCACAAGCACGATATCATTTTTGCCCAAATTCGATCCATCATAAATCTGGTTCGCATACGCGAGTCCCTGCGCTTCATCCATCCCTGTTGCTGTATTCACATACATCTGGTATTCCTGTCCGCTCAGTTCAGTGTTGAGCTTGTCGATCTCACTACTGCTGAACAGACCTGCATCGTCCAGTACAAATCCTTTTTGCTGTGCACCATAAGCAATACCTGTCATACTCTGAGTGATCAGCCAGCAGATGAGCAACAGAGGGATCCATTTTTGAAATGTTTTTAGATTGATTTTCATCTGCGATTTCCTTTCTTCCCTATACGGAGGGATACCTTAACGAAAAGGATGTTTTGTTGAAAGAGATGTTTTAATTGATTCGCTTATATTATGATAGAACCCATAACACGATCTGTAATCAAACCCATATCTGGAGGAACTCATCTTATGGTAAATTCTACTACGTCTATGTTACCAAAATTATGTTCGTTAAACACAGCATTACCTGTAAATGTGGAATGGAATAACAAATCGGTCTATACCGGATTTATCAAACGCCCTTCTACCGAATCATTACCCATTAGTTCGCAAGGCATCGAGGGAGATGGTCAAGGCGATCTCAAAAATCATGGTGGACCAGACAAAGCCGCTTGTGTCTACTCACAAGATCATTATGGTTGGTGGACAGACGAAATGAAGCGCCCTTTCGAAGCAGGTGCTTTTGGCGAAAACTTTACCGTCACTGGATTGACTGAAGATATCGTATGTATCGGAGATGTGTACCGGATCGGAACTGCTATCGTACAGGTTAGTCAGCCCCGTCAGCCTTGCTTCAAATTAGCGGCTCATCTGGAACGTAAAGAAATGGTTATGCGTGTGCGTGAGACTGGATATTCTGGATTTTATTTTCGCGTATTGGAAAATGGAGTCGTTCAAGCAGGCGATACATTTGAAATGCTTCGCCGTGAAGGAAGTGGAAGTACGATCGCGGAATGTAATCGGATTCTGTATGATGAACGTGGTGATACCCCGGCTCTGCGCCAATTATTAGCAGAACCGGCTCTGGCAGAATCACTTCGCAAGCATTTGAGCAAACGATTGGTGAATTGAATAAATAAAGGAAACATTAATTAATGTTTCCTTTATTTATTACTTGAAATTAAAACTAACTATTTTATATAGAGAATATTACTAATCTATAAGTCCTAAATAATCTCTTCTAATGATGGGAATAAATTCAGATCCTACTTCCTCAAAAATCTCTAATAAATCACTATAAGTGTTAGGATCATTCCCTATTTTATTCCACAAATTTGCTCCTATCAAAACACAAGTAGTATCATCAAAATCTAATAGTTTAAGCGGGATGGTAAATCCAGATTTTCTATAAGATGTTCCTTCTCCAGCAGGATTAAAAGGAAGTCCAAAATATGCCTGGTTCTTTTGATCCGCAGCAATTAAATGTAACATATCTCGTTTGGCACGTTCAGTCTGATCTAAATTTGGTTTAACTGTTTTAAAAGAATAATATTCTTTTTCTCCATTAGATCTAATAATATAAAGATCAGATTTCACAGTCAATTTCTCATACCGATCATTATTGAGAGAGGAAACTTCTTTAATTTCTCCTAACCAATCTAGTGGTCTTTTATTATTTCTTTGTTCTTTTAAAATTTGATCTATTTTTTCCAGACGAAAAGTACAAATTTCTAAATTTTCATTATGCTGATTATAAGCTTTTGCACCACTTCCTTCTGCAATAATTTTTGCAAGTTGTTCAAAAATACCTTGTCCTAATGTTGTAACAAAGGAACGTTCAAACTTAGCACTTTTCCAGACTTCCATAGGAACCAGCCTATAACCAAAAGGATTAGCTAATAAAATCTGTTCATCTCCAAAAGGCTCGTCTAATTTTCTTTTTATAATTTTTCTCATTACATTTTTCAAATGAGCTTTTACGGCTTGCTTTGTAATAATATCCATTCAAAGCCTTCTTTCCAAAAAAAATGACATAGGTTTATGATCCCTATGCCACTTATGCTATATGTTTTATTTGTAAAGTGCAATTACAAATTCATTGTAAGCTGATACGAATTTGTGCTTCTTGCAATTGATAAGTTTACTCTATTTAATGTTTCAATAATCGAGTCCCCTAGTAATTTAGCAAGATTGACGGGAACAGCATTACCAATTTGTACGTATTGTTGTGTTAAAGAACCAGCTATCTTGTAATTAATGGGAAATTGTTGAATAGCTAAATACTCTTCAATACTTAATGGTCTATCTTCATAAGGATGTCCTAAATTAGTACTTTTCTGAATAGGTGAAGTCAACATAGTTGGTGCTGGTTTTTTTACATTTAACCTACGGAAAAATCCTACTTTTCCACCTCCAGATAAATATGCTCCTCCCATTGCTTTCTCAACAATATCCATAGGGAGATTTCTCCAATTACCACCACCTTGAGGTATCATTCTCATGTAACGCAATCTCTCAGAAGAATATTCTACATAATGGTGAATACCAAAATCTGTATTTTTAAACAACTCTCCTACTGTAATCCATTTCAATTTACCATCAATTCCTTCTGAATTATGTGTTGGTTTAGGAAATTGATACTTGATATTTAAGTTTTCTCGTACCCCAACAAAAATAACCCGTTCTCTTGTTTGTGGTACACCATAATCTGCTGCATTAATTAACTTATAATTTATATTATATCCTTCAAATTGATTCAATAAATATTCTAGAGCACTTCCCGGCATTTCTTCCCAAAGTAATTCTGAGAACTGGTTTCCACGCTGACTATGTGGTCTATGTTTTAAAGGCGCAGATAATAACCCTTTTACATTTTCTAAAAGAAACATTTTAGGTCGAATCGTTCTTATAAGTTCAGCAAATTTTAACATTGCCGAACCTCCTGCACTTGCAAAAGCTTGTCTTTTTCCTGCTGTGCTAAAAGACTGACATGGACTCCCACCAAAAATAAGATCAATATCAGTATCTGGAGATATTCCGGCATCTAAGTAAATTTTTTCTGGAGTATATTGCATAATATCTCCTTCTATAACCTTTAAATCAGGATGATTATTTTTTAAAGTGGTACAATAAGTTCTTTCTAATTCTACAGTTAGTTTGATATCAAACCCTGCATTTTTCATTCCCATGTCTAATCCTCCTGCACCAGCAAAAAATGCAACTGCAGTTGCCATGTCAATCACCTCACTTTTGTTTCTGAAATGATTATAACATTCGTAAACAGATTGGTCCAGCCTTTTCAATATTATACATTTAAATATTTTATAAAAATATTTAAAACACTAAAAAGGTTCACTGTATTTTAGTAATAATGAATAAAATACAGTGAACCTTTAGTTATTCAATTAATAGCTTTATTTCACAATTCCTTGCATTACATAACTATACGTATAGGAACGATTTGCATAGAGACGATATTGTGGATGCGGTTCAGAACCCCAGCTATCATCGCCGCCAACACCTGTTTGCTTATCATTGATACGCACAACCGTATGTCCGCTAACAGGTAACTGGTAATGATGTGGTGCAGCTTCCAGTTCTGCCGGTGTGTATGGAAGAACATTCAATTCGATCAAAGGTAGACCTGTAATCTGTAAGCCCACTCCATCGCTATTGGTAATGGTAGCTGAGCGTACATCTACTTTATTTCCACATTCCTGTGGTTTGAGGTACGGAGCCATTTGCTCGGCTACTGTTCCTGTATAGATACCGACTTTACCACTAGACTTTCGATCCCAATACGTCTCATGCGGACCTAATCCGTACCAAGACAATTGGTCAAAGGAAGCATCCATCATCAATAGCATACCGATCTCTGGAATCTCAGGTAAGTCTTTGCCCGGATTCAATCGTTGTGTCACTTCGACCCGTCCATCTGCAAAAATATGATACTCGACAAAACATTGCGAATATCCTGCTGTCGGCAGTAGATACTCCACTTTGATAATAATGATATCTTGTGCTCGTGCAAGATCAACTTCAAAATGAACCAATTCTCGCTCATCTGAAGCACTACGCCATACTTCACTACGCTGATCCAGATGATTCCCGCGATCATTATCTGTTACAGCACGCCAGAAATGAGGAGCAGGTGCTTGAGCTAACAATTGTACTTTGTTGATCTGATAAGACAACATTTCGCCATTGGTCGAATCAAAAATAATCGAGAACCCTTCACCATTGATCATAATCATGCCTGCATGTTGTACAGCGACAAGGCTCGATTCGCTAATCGGCTCAGGTTCATGCAATTCGGCATCATGATGAGAACCGAAAGACAATACGACAGGCAATGTAAATTGAGAAAAGGCAACTTCATGACCGGCTTGCGCCCACAATTGATCTGTTCGAAGCACGATAGAAAGTGTCAAAATATACTCGACTCCAGGCGCACGTGGAATCTGCTTCAACTCTGGTAATGTGACTGTAACGGTCTGCCCTGGTGCACAGATCACATTGCTCAGTACACCATGATCAGCAGGTTGACCATTTGCTGTTAATACCCATTTAAAATCAAATTCTTCTAACGAAGTAAACAAATACTGATTCGTTAGCTCGACTTCAATCACCGATTCACCCGCAGATAAATGCTTGGTCGTAATCACTGCATTCGATTCAAGCCCCTCATCGATAGGGTGATCACTACCTAATCGCCAGTTGAATTTCACCTGTTCATAACATTTTTTCACTTCATCCAGCTTCGCAGATACCGTACGATCGGCAAAGATCAGACCATCGCCACAGAAGTTGCCATCATGCGGACTTTCACCAAAGTCGCCCCCGTACGCTAAATACGTGGTTCCATCTTCAGTCTGCGTCTGAATCGCTTGATCAATCCAATCCCAGATAAATCCACCTTGCAACACTTCATAGCGGTCGAACAATTGCCAGTATTCGGCTAAACCACCACAAGAGTTCCCCATCGCATGACTGTATTCACACAGAATAAAGGGCTTCGCTGGATGATTTTGAGCATATTTCTCGATCTCGCGAATATGGGTATACATCTGACTTTCGATATCAGATGCCGCTTCAGACGGGCGATAATGGAATACCCCTTCATAATGCACGACCCGTGATGGATCCGCTTTACGTAGAAAATCCGCCATATGCAAGAAATTATCGCCACCGAACGATTCATTACCCAGCGACCAGATCACAATCGAAGGATGGTTTTTGTCCCGTTGGAACATCGAATTGGTACGGTCTAGCACATTATATGTCCAATCTGGATTGCTACCCGGAACGGTATTAAGCAATTCTTTTTGACCATAAGTCCATGCACCATGACTTTCCAGATTCACTTCATCAATCACATACAATCCATACTGATTACATAGTTCATACCAGAGTGGATGATTAGGATAATGAGACGTTCGTACTGCATTGATATTGTAAGATTTCATCAGTTGAATATCTGCGATCATATCTTCGCGTGTAATTGCGCGTCCAGTCACTGCATTGAATTCATGACGATTGACCCCTTTGAATACCACTGTTTTCCCATTGATCTTCATCAGATTGCCTTCAATCGCAAAGGTACGGAAGCCCACCTGACAGCCGGTATGCTGAATAATATGACCTTGTGCATCTTTCAGCGTAAGTACCAGATGATACAGATGAGGTGCTTCTGCACTCCATTTCAAAGGATTGATCACCTCGGTAGACAACTGAATCTGTGTCCGATGAATATCTCCACCTTCTAATCCTTCAGTTGCATTAAAAGGAAATGAAACCGGGCTACTTAAAGGAAGATCCCAAAGAGGATTGCGGTCTGCATCGTATAATTGAGCATGTACACTATAGGATTCTTTGGCTACATCGGTAAATCGTAGACTGTCTGTCGGATCAGGACGAGCCAGTGCTGAACCGGAATGATGTAATGTAAGATCGACCGTTAATTGTGCGTCCTGAACCTGTGCATCCAGATCAGTATGTACAAAAAAGTCTTGAATATGGGTATCCGGTAATGCGTACAGATAGACATCTCTAAAAATACCGCTCAAGCGCCAGAAATCTTGATCTTCTAACCAGCTCGCATCACTCCAGCGATAGACTTCGACAGCTAATTTATTTTCGCCGGTTTGCAAATAAGGAGTTAGATCGAATTCTGCGGGTGTAAACGAATCTTCGCTATAACCAACTAAATCGCCATTCACCCAGATATAAAAAGCAGATTCTACACCTGCAAAATGAATATAGACTGAACCTTTATCCTGCCACTCTTGAGGCACAGAAAACGTGCGTACATATGAGCCTACAGGGTTGAATTTGGTTGGTGCTTCTGGTGGTTGAATATCTTCATGTCCATCCCATGGATAGCGCACATTGGTATAGTGAGGAGCATCATAACCATGCATTTGCCAGTGCGCAGGCACAGGGATCGTTTTCCATGTACTGGTGTCATACTCTTTTGTATAAAAATCAACAATACGCTGATCTGGATTTTCAGCCCATGCGAATTGCCATGTTCCATTTAAGGATTGGTAATATGGTGAATCTGCGATCTCTCCATTTAATGTCTGCTCTACCGAATCATACGGAATCACAGAAGCATGAGCATCTAGACGGTTCAGACGGAAAATGCCAGGATTGCGGTTCCATTCAGGAAACCCATTCGGTGGAGCGGTATACGTATACTTTTGATTACGCAAATCAATCACCTCTTTATTCGACATAGTTGTAGATGCAGATCGCTAAAATCATACATCCGTACCGGATAAGAGACGAATCCCTATTCTGTGTTCAAAAGGAGTCATTACATTCACAAGTAGCGTCTGACAATCTTGCGGATAATGCGCTTCTCGCACACTTAGAGCCGTATGTTCCAGACAACCACCTGTTAATTCTATTCGGTCATTTCCTTGCTGTACAACGACTGTTCCTGCTGACCATAATTGGGAAAAAGGGCGTATCTGCTCTAAGTGTCCATCGACTGCTGTAATGATCGCTTGCTGGTCAAAAACAAATGATAGCTGTGTCATTACATCGGCAGGCTCATTAGAGATGATATGTAGATCATATCCATTTTCCAATTCGGTCATACGCACTTCCAGTTGATAAGTCTGCGTATGGGTAGCAATACGGTGTTGATGAGGAAGCAAATACCATGGACTCACTGTTGCTTGTGCAGAAGCAGGTAATTCATGCTCGGGTACACAACTATTGTAACCCTTTTCATACGTCGCTGTCATGGTGAACCCATCAGTCGTTTCGGTTAACGTCTGCATCGGTACAAAGCCCGGCCCAAAATAAGAAGCAATCTGTACACCTAATAGTCGTACGTGTCCATGTCTAATCGCTAGGAACGACGACGTTTCTGCCATCATCGTTACGCTTGTGTTTTCTTCACGAATACGCATGACAGGCGCGCCAAAATCCAAATGAGGTCGACTGTATTGAATCTGCGAATAGCCTACTTCTGCAATCTGCTGGATATACGAGTGACGATCAAATGAACCATTAATCATTTGGCGATAATGGGTGGGCAAAGCGGTAGCGATGACTATCTCCCCTTCATATGGATACAACAACATGCCGACTAGCGGATTGTTAGCACTACTCGGTGGACGCACAGTGGTCGTACACAATGCTTGTTCAGCTAATTCTGTCATCGTTGCAAATTGAGCATTGTAGTCGATGGGAGTCATCAGATAATAAGCAAGCAGATAATTGTCTAATGTAAAGGTCTGCCCGAAATCTTGCCGACCTGAATAATCGGTGACAATCTCGCCAGAAGGATGAATCAAATAGATCATCATATTCAGATTAGCACGCACAGGTTGTAGATATTCAGGCTTTGATAATATACGTGCGGTATGGATTAACATCACATCACTAACTGCATTGTAAATACCGTTACTACGCTCAGTCCATTCTCCATCTGGAGTCGCATCGATCCCTTCTGCCAACCATTGTTCTGCCCGTGTAAGTAATCGAGAATCACCGAATAATTGATACAGATAACTAAGTGCCGCCGACAAGACCCAGCGATGATTAGGTGTATGGCAACCTCCTGTTAACATTACCGGAATCGTTTGCTTGAGAAATAACAATATCCGACTAGCGACAGGAGCATTTTTACTCCAATCATCTTGTTCTAATAGTAGATACAACTGCGAATAACCGACCACGACAAACGCTGTATCTGGAGGTGAATGAAAATTAGTCCACCCCGGAGAGATGGACCCATCTTCATGTTGAAAAGAAAGCATATACTGGGCTGCATATTCTAGCCGTTCGAGCACCTCTTCATGATGGTAATAAGCCGAATCAGGATTTACTAATGCGGCTCCCCATACCGACATCCAGACAGGTGTTCCTGCATGATGGTTAGGCCAAGCGATCCCATTTTCACGATCCACCACGCCTCCAAAAGATCGATGATTCCGATCGAGAATCTGTCCTGCCAGACCTTCTTCTACCCATTGATCATTGATGCTTACCAGTTGCCTGCTGACAGCCATAGCAATGCCCTCCTTGCTTTTCTACTTGATATCGATTTGTCTGTGTATGATCTATTTCGTATTGCGGTATCCTGTTTTATTTATGATGACGCTCTTGAATTTTGGAGATTAAAAGCTGATGACTGGCTTCAATCTCTTCAGGCTGACAAGCGGCTTTTAGTTCATATACTTTGACAGGCGCTGCATCGATAATATCGAGAAAGCGATCGAAAAAAGTCATGTCTTTACTATGGATATAAGGACACCAATGATCGGATAATCCTAACGTTTCATGAATATGCACACCGATAATATCGTCTTTCATAGCGTTAGCTTCTTCGGCATTCTGATACAAGCCCATGCGATCCATCATCATCCCGTGACCGATATCGTACCAGAGATAGACAGGTGCACCTTTCATCCGTTCACGTACTTTTTTTGCTTCAGCTAAGGTAGGCATCTGGTAACAACGTGAACGTGTTTCAATACCAAAAGCCACATTGTATCCTTTGGATAATACACGGTCACATACCTCTTCCAGACTGTGCTGAATACGCTCTAAATAATGCTCGGATAGACTTTCCCGACGCTCGATCATTTCAGACCATAGCTGTTGATAAGCAGGTGAGTCTTTGCCTTGTTCGTGATAAATGCCTTTTAACGTCTCATCTATATTGTTTGCAAAAGGAATCTCTCCGGGATGAACGACCACAGCTTTGGCTCCATAACGATGAGCATACTCAGCTGAACCCACCAGTAGATCTATCGCCTTTTGCCGTTTTACTTCATCATCAAAGCCTAGCAATACCGAATCAGTGCCATAATCAGGATCAGGTGTATGAGGAAATGTATTATGCACACTGGATATACCGATCATGCCACGTTCAATCATCGGTCCAATCGTTTTTAGCATCTCAGTAGTCACATTATAGTTGAGTTCCACTTGCTGAAATCCAAGCTCTTGAATCTCTGCGATCATTTCTGCTCCGCTAGAATGACGCTTAATATTCCAGCATGTTGAAAATGAATATTCTCCTTTGGATGTAAGCATATAGACTCCTTTCATGACCCTTCTAGATATGCAATAGCTTTAACCTTTGACCGCCCCTAACATCACTCCACTGACAAAGTAACGTTGCAACCACGGATACACGATCAGAATCGGAAGTGTGGCAAAAATAACACTGGCGGCTTTGAGACTTTCAGGCATCATTTGTGCTGAACCAACCACTTCATTACGCATCAATTCGCTTGCCATATTATTTTGGATCAATTGATATAATTTGAGCTGTAACGGATATAATTCCGGGCTGTTAATATACATGAGCGTATCCATAAATCCATTCCAGCGTCCGACTGCATAGAAAAGGCTTAATGTTGCGATCACTGGCAAAGACAACGGTAAAATGATCCGCCATAATGTATAAAAGTGACTGCTTCCATCTATTTCAGCTGCTTCTTCTAGACTCTCGGGAATATTGCGGAAAAAGGAAATCATAATAATCAGATAAAATGGGCTAATCAATCCGGGTAAAATCAATGCCCACATCGTATCCAGCAGATGTAGATTACGTACCAGAATATACTCTGGAATAATACCACCACTGAAAAACATCGTAATAATAATCAATACCATAAAGAATCCGCGTCCTTTAAGATTAGACTTGGATAATGGATACCCTGCTGCAATCGTCATTGCCATACATAAAATAGTAAAAATGACTGTCAGCATAACGGTGAATCCAAGCGACCGAATCATCGACATATCGCTGAACACTTTGACATAGGCTTCTACCGTCCATTCGACTGGAAAAAGAGAAACTTCACCTGACATAATCGGACGTGCTGAACTCAGTGAGATCGCCAGAATATGAATAAAAGGAATCAGACAGACGAGTACAACGATACTCAGTAACGTAATATTGACGATATCGAAAATCCGATCGCCTTTACTGCTAGCTGGCTTGGCTTTGACGGCTGTTGTTTTGCTAATATCCGCTAATTTATCCATTAAAGTATCCCCTCTCCTGTCGATTTCTTAGACGCATAGTTCGCACCAAGTACAAATATCAAGCCCACGACTGCCTGAAAAAGACCAACGACTGTTGCTAATGTGTATTGCCCTGATTCTAGACCGATCCGATATACAAAGGTACTCAGTACATCCGAGTAATCTTGTACCGCTACATTACCAATCACAAATGGACGTTCAAATCCGATCGTGACCATATTACCGAGATTGATAATCAACAACGTAATAATCGTTGTTTTCAGACCGGGCAATGTAATATGCCAGATACGCTTCAGTCGTCCTGCTCCATCCATATCTGCGGCTTCATATAGTTCTTTGTTGATACCTGTTAATGCAGCTAGATAGAGAATCGTTCCCCAACCTGCACTTTGCCATACACCGGTCAGCAGATATGTCACCAACCAATAATTCGGATCAGTTAGAAAAGGAATCGGCTGAAATCCAAGAGCCATCCACATATTATTAACGAATCCTGATTGCGTACCGAATACTTGATACACAATGCCTCCAATAATGACCCATGAGATAAAATGCGGAATATACAGAATAGTCTGTGATAACTTTTTGAACCAGACGGCTTTGACTTCATACAGCATGATCGCTAGTAGTAAAGGCGCTGGAAAAGAAACCAACAGATCTAGAAAATTCAGCATTAATGTGTTGCGTAATGTTTTGTAGAAATCCTGATTTTGAAAAACTTCACGAAATGCATCCCAACCGATCCATTCACTATCATTGATCCCTTGAAAAAAGTTAAAGTCTTTAAAAGCAATCTGAATACCGTACATCGGCCCGTATTTGAAAGTCAGAAAGTAAGCAATCGGTAAAATGAGCAGGAAATACAACTGCCAGTATCTGCGAAGATAAGTAGACATTCTCACGTTGGTACTCCCCTTTCATTAAAATGGTTGTGGAAAAACCTTCACTCGGTATTGTGAGTGGTGATGTGCTCTTGGTGGGAAAGCGCTTCGTGAACGGATTCTTTCTTGGCGTCGCTGGTAAGATCGGATATCTTGATTTGACCGCTGAGCGGTCGATATCCGAGTCTTAAAGGCGACTTTTAGAAAGAATCTGTTCACTACGCTTAGTGGTAGGAGCACATTTTTCTTTTAAAGATGGCGTTGCGGTTTTTTACACATTGGGTGCGGTATAGCAGGTTTTGGCTTTTGATTAGGGAGTTACTTTAAATGGTTGTATGGCTGATTTGATGTATAGATTCGATTGGTTAAATGATTGGTTTTGAAGCAGTGAATTGGGTTGATTTAATGTAGAGAAATTTTAAAAACCTTGGTTATCTAATCTTTTTACTTCGCACCTTGTTCTTGGAATACTTTGGTGCGTTCGTCTAGGATGGCTTGGCCGCCGCTACTCATATAGTCTTTGAGTAGTGAATCGTAGACGGTATCGAATTGAGCAGTTGGAGCCATTGTTGCTTTAACGATCAGTTGATTGTATTTGTCTTGTAGTCCGCTACCATATTTAGCTTCGGCTTTGATAGGAACGCTGAAGTTAACGGGTGGGATGGTATCTGTATTGGAAATTTCCACAGATTTACGCATTGCGGCTTGATATTCTTCCGGTGTCTGCATGATATAAGCGTCGTTGTTTTGTTCTTCTGTGCCTACGATTTTACCGTTAGCGATAATCGCCATATCTCCGTAATTGTACAAGCGATTGGTTGCTTCTTCTGTCGCATCTTCTTTGGCAACAGGCACGCCGTCTTTGAGTGTATAATTCTCGCCTTCTACACCATTTTGCATATCAAATAAATTTTTGTCTGAAGCCATCCAGTCTAGATATTTGATCGCTTCCACCGCTCTAGGGCTAGATTTGGGAATCATAATATACAGACCGTTCGAAGCATATTCAGGTTTGGCATGTTTGCCTTCATTATTAGTAAAGACATCAGTAGGTGTTAATTCTGCACCTTTTACATTGGTTTTTAGATTTTTGTAGGTTCCGTTATAGGTAAAATACAATTCACCGGCATCTTCGGTATAAAAGCCGACTTTACCGTTTTGGACATCTTGCCATAATTGTTTTTTGTCTTCATCTAAGCCAAAGTCTGTACTGATCAGTTTTTCGTTATATAGTTTGTTCATAAATTGCAGACCTTCTTTGAATCCCGGCAATAATGTAGGATAATCGCTGGAACCTAGCTTTTGTGTTAATGTATATTTTTGTTCATCTGTTAATGGTTGTTGGACAAAAGACCATAACAATGGATCATATTGAGCAGGTGCAATCGTCATACCGAATGGAATTAGACCACTACCGACTTTGCCCGGATCTTTTTCTTTAAAAGCTTTGAGTGTCGTATACAGCTCATCGGTTGTTTGTGGCATCGGTAGTTTCAGTTCATCTAACCAATCTTGACGGATATAAGAAGCGTATTTCCCAAGAACAGACCGCTTGCCCGGAATCGCAAATTGTTTACCTTCTATTTGCCCGTAAGCCAGTGTGTCATCACCTAAGAATTTTTTGAGATTAGGGCCGTATTGATTGAGCAGATCTGTTAAATCCGTCAATCCACCTTGTTCTGCATAACGATTGAATGTTCCTTGATCATAAGTAAATACGATATCAGGTACATCGCCTCCACTTGCCATCAAGACGTTCAACTTCTGCAATTCATCGGAACGAGGAACCGGTACATATTGCACATCAATTTTATTTGGTTTGCCAAAACGTTCATCAACTAACTTGGTCATATAGTTATCACTAATGGTATAACCGGATGGAGAATTACCACGATCGAAGACTTCTACTTTTAAAATAGAACTTCCATCTGCACTTGTGGCACCGCTGCTACTTTCATTGGAAGAACATCCCGTCAAAATGGTAATGCCTGCTAATACAATTGCCAACATTGAGCTTGTGACACCTTTAACCATTTTTTGATTTGGACCTTTTTTCATCTTCTCAACCCCTTTGTCAGCTTATCTCCCTTAGAACGTTTATCTTTGTACGAAAAAGTTAGCATAATTGTCATATGCTCCTTTTGGGATGTTCTCAGTATGGCATTTACAGCGATATTCAGACAATCAACTATTTTCCGAACATAAACTTTACCAATGAAAACGGTATCATTTTAATAATCAACTATATTCCGATGATGAACTATTTTCCGTATTGAGGTATATGTGAGTTAACGTAACGTTATTCTTCCTATCTAATTTAGAAAAAGGCATAAAAAAGAACCTTTCGCACTCGATTTTGATCGAATAATCGAAAGATTCTTTGTTGAATGATTAGCTTATATCATTGAACTTAGGTCGCGCTTATACCACCAGATGCTTAAGGTAATACAATATCGACTTCTTTGCCCAGTTCTGAAGAACGGAAAATCCCATCAATAATCGCTTGATTCAAAATAATCTGTTCTCCCGAAATAGGAGCAGGTAATCCATTCGCTACAGCATGGACGAAATCTTTTACTTTTTCATCAAATAAATTCAGATCAGAACGTACACAAGGAATTGGAGTATGGGTTAAGCGACCACCGATATCATGATACTTGGTAATCGTACCGACACCACCATCCCATACGCCTGACCATGGGCCTTCGCCATAAGGAGTGATTTTCATACCGGCATCTGTTCCGAGGAAACGAGTCGCTCCCAGCGTATCCATATGCATCGCCCAAGCTGTTTTGAATTGAAGAGTAATACCGCCTTCTAAACGGATCAATGCAGCGCCAAAATCTTCTACATTAAAGTTGTCTGCTTCAGGATGGTACTTGGGATTGGTTCCGAAGTGGTTCGATACTGTGGCAGATACCGTTAACGGCTTCGGATGACCCAGTGTATGAAGAGCTAGATCCAGTGAATAACAACCGATATCAGCGAGTGCACCTGCACCTGCTAATTCTTTGCGGATAAATGTACCCTTCGGCATTCCTCTACGCCGACCACCACCGACTTCAACATAATAGATTTTGCCTAGATTGCCATCTTGAATATAATTGCGAATAAATTGCATATTCGGATCATAACGTGGTTGGAAGCCGATCGATAACATTTTTCCAGATTTTTTGGACATCTCTACCATTTCAACAGATTCTTGCAACGTCACAGACATCGGCTTTTCCAGCAATACATTTTTACCTGCGGCAAGAGCATCCATTGTTGTCTGATAATGCGATACATTAGGCGTACAAATACTGACTCCATCTAATTCTTGCTCTAGCAATACCAGATGATCCTCGTAAGCGTGTGCTTGGTTCAAATGATGAGTCGCTATAAATTGACTGGCTCGATCAGGCACAATATCTGCCACACCTACAATCTCTACATTTTCCATCTGACGATACGCATTGACATGCATACGTGCAATACCGCCACTACCGATAATACCTATACGAATTTTAGAGGTCATTTGCTATTCAGCTCCTGATCAAGTATTTATGACGCCATTATTCGTTGATGATCTGTTGAGATTGTTCTTTGAAAGAACGAGGAGTCATACCATACCTTTTTTTGAAGACTAGATATAGATAATTTACATTTTCAAAACCATTATCTAAAGCGATATGCTCTACCGTTTTGTTCCCTATACGAAGTTCTGTACAAATATGCGTCAAACGAACTTCTTCCAGATAAGCAGTAAATGTAGCCGATGTATATTTTTGAAAAACACGCTGTAACTGACGTTTGCTAATACCTACTGTGGTCGCCACTTCTTCTAGCGCAATCGGAAACATATAGTTATCCCGTATAAACTGACATGCCATTTGAAAATGCACTTCTGACGCTTCCCGATGCGGTAACGTTAACCATGGCTGCTTTTCCTGATTAGATGCATGAGTCGTCAATAACATAATCTGAATAATACATTGCCGAATCGTCTCATACACTCCAGATTCATGATTCACAATCGCATCATAAGCACGATAAAAATAGGACATCGTCTGTCTGCGATCCATCATCGGACGTGCAGGCAAATCATACAATTGACGTACACATTGTTCTGCTTCAGAGACTTCTTGTTCTTTGCCCCAATCCGCAGGTTCTACAGAAGCTATACTCTTATCATTGTCCATCCGCTCTATGAACGAATCAGTTGTTAACGGAACGATCTCTAGATGCAGACATAATTCTTCCAAAGGGTCATATTGATCCATTTCCTGCGCATGTAACACATCAGGTCCTGTCAGATAAAACATTCCTTCTTGTAAAAAATAAGTCTGATCGTCCAATACCACACTGCCTTTACCAGAAGCGACAAAATGAAATTCAAATTCCGAATGCTTATGAAATCCTATTTTGGCTCCAGGTGCAAACGAATTTAGATGAAAACGTAATACCCGAAAACCATAATTGCCCCAGCGGAACTTCAAATCTAGTTTTTCTAGCAAAAATGGCTTTTCACGCATCGGTTGTAACGGGACGAATCGTTCATTTTTGATCATGATCTTCGTCCTTTCTTCTATGAGAGATAAGAGATTGATCTATATCTTACAATTATAATCGAACTGGACGATCTTCTGCCGCAGATTGGTTAGAAGCTTGTACCAGACGAGTTAAGTCTACTGCGAGTCCGATATTTTCTGTAGCTTCCGTATCCTGCTGAATATGAGCAACCCATTGCTGGTACGCAGTCTCACGATCTGCGGGTATAGTCACTTCTTGCCATGCCTTATCGTCCCCTGCACGTAACCACAATTTCTCATCATGAGTACTGTACAATACACTGCCAAGTGTACCGTGAACTTCAATAACAAATGGTGAAAAGCGATTAACAAATCCCGCTTCTACAATCCCTACACCGCCATGGCTATAACGGAATGTGGTGACTGCATTATCTTCAACTTCTTTCCCTGTCACATAACCATAATTAGCAGACACACTTTCAGGCATTCCCATAAATAAGCGAGCAAGATAGACCGGATGACAACCTAGATCGATCAATGCTCCACCACCACATTCTTGTTTGCCAAAAAAGTGATCCGGTAACCAGCCTTGTGTCGCTCCATCATGAGAAAGACGGGTACGTACCAGTGTTAAGTCGCCCAGTACGTTATCTGCTAGTAATTGTTGAATCGCTAGCGTATAACCTGCATTCAAGCGTGGTAAAGATACTGTTAATTTCACATTATTTTTTTTGACTGCTTCTACAATTTGATCTACTTCATTATTGGTGGAAGCGATTACTTTTTCGGTAAAAATATGTTTGCCCGCTTCTGCTGCATGAATCATCACATCA
Organism: Paenibacillus sp. CFBP13512; assembly: GCF_005233705.1. Classification (NCBI taxonomy): domain Bacteria; kingdom Bacillati; phylum Bacillota; class Bacilli; order Caryophanales; family Paenibacillaceae; genus Paenibacillus; species Paenibacillus sp. CFBP13512. Next base: position 19,725 of record NZ_QGAD01000009.1, read on the forward strand.
CGATGCATAACAGTAGGAGTGGTGATCACGACACCATCAATATCAGGATTCGCAAATAGTTCATGCAGATCTTCGTAGAAAGAAACACCGAGTTCTGCGGCTTTTTTCTGACCTCGCTCTGGAATCTCATCCCATACCGCTACTACTTCTGTATCTGGATGATTTAATGTATCGTTAGTGTAGTCCTGTGCGTGTACATGCCAATAACTTAATATTGCTACTTTGATCATGATCTTCACTCCCACTGTATAATGATTGTACTTTAAAATAGTGACACTCTACCGACAAAATATCATATTTTAGATAACATTTGAAATGAATTAAGATGACAACCACACTATAAAAAAGCGACATGTAGAGAATACTCTAAAAAAAAGGCAAAATAAAAAGTGATTCTTAGAATCGAATCACTTTTTGTTCATATAGACTCATCACCAGATGATATCCAATTAGAAATAAACCGTTTGCCCTGTCTCAGCAGACGTATAAATCGCTTCTAGAATCTCGGATACGACTAACGCTTGCTCTGGTGTGACTACAGGTTCCGTATCATTGATAATGGCTTCCATCCAGAGACGCATCTCCATAAATTCAGGCTTCTCGTCATGATCTGAACTGTAAAAAGCAACGCCACTGCCACCCAATTGAACTTCTTTCACATACAAATTGCCCAAATCTTCACCATTGATATGCAGCCCATCATTCATGTCTGCACCTGCTTTGGTTCCGCAAAGTGTACATTTCGCTTCATCAGGTTGACGCACATTCAGCGCCCAACTCGCATCGATCGAGATGGTAGCACCATTTTTCATCGTAATAAATCCAAATGCGGAATCTTCCACTTTGAATTTCTCAGGGTCCCACGGTCCCCATGCATTCGCAGCGTTCGGGGTCTGCGATAACTTATGATAGACCGATCCAGTAACCGAATGGACTTCATAGTTGTTTAGCATCCAGAGGGTTAGATCAAGCGCATGAGTTCCAATATCAATCAATGGGCCCCCGCCTTGCTTATCTCCATCTAAGAACACACCCCATGTCGGTACAGCACGGCGACGCACAGCATGTGCTTTGGCATGATAGACTTCACCTAGATCACCACGCTCGCATAACTGCTTGAGCATTAAGCTATCCGGACGATAACGGTTATTGTAACCTACTGTCAATTTTTTGCCTGTAGCTTTAGCTGTTTCTAACATTTTGCGTGCATCTGCTGCTTTTTTCGCCATCGGCTTTTCACTCATGACATGCTTGCCTGCTTCCATCGCAGCGATCGCAATTTCAGCGTGAGCATCATTCGGTGTACAGACATGAATAACTTGAATATCTTCACGTTTCAACACTTCATGATAATCTTCATAGACTTGTGCATTAGCTGTACCGTATTGCTCAGCAAGTGCTTGTGCTTTTTCAGGAATAATATCGCAAAATGCAACCACATTGACGTAATCTAGATTCGCTAGTGATGGCAAGTGCTTCCCTTGTGCGATTCCACCACATCCGATAATACCTACATTAATGATCTGCTCCATGTGCTTAGCCCTCCGTATACGCTAGTCGTTTAGTATAACTTGAAGTCATTTTAACATGTCAGTATTCAAAGCATACAACAAGATTGCGACAGGCTACCTTCAAAAAAGCGACATCTTTTATCGTATTATTCAATAATACTTGAGCATACACTTCTAGCTAAAAGCGACATCATTTCGATTCATATGAAGCAGGCTTCATTTTGAGCTTACGATAGTCACCAGGGGTCACGCCGATAATCCGCTTGAATACCCGTCCAAATGTAATCGAGTTCGCATAGCCTACTTGAATCGCGATATTCTGAATCGTATCTTCGGTTGAATACAGTAATTCTTCTGCTCGTTGAAGTCGAAGCTGTACTAGAAAATCAATAAATTTGATATCGAGTTCTGCTTTGAACAAATGACTGACATGCTTGGGAGTCACATTAAAGCGTTCACTCAGATGATTCAACGATAAGTCTGGATTGGCAAAATGATCTTCGATATACAATTTCATCTCACCGATGAGCGCATGATAATTGGTCGATTCACCTGCTTCAACATAATGAGTATAGACCTGATCCAGATAGGGGAGTAAAGCTTGATGTACATCTTCCACCGTTTCTGCTTCTGCTATAGCTTCCATCGCTCTATTCGCCGCATCTCCGGTTAACAACGTATCCAGTGGTTCAGACATTCCTTCCAGTTCACGACTTAACATTTGTAAAAGCGATAATACCAGTGAGCGAATACTTTCATCACGTAAAGGTTCATTTTCAGCACGATCTAACATCTGCTTCAAATGATCCCGCCATACTTCTTGAGTCAGACGGAATTCTTTGACCAGATCAGCAATATTCTGCAAGTAGCGATAACTTTCCTGTTCACGACCTTGAGGCAGATCACTATACATCACAATCCCATCGCGACCCAGCGTCATACTGTATCCTAACGACTGTAGCGCAGATTCATACGATTGTTGTACTTGAGGTAGATCATGAACCGTGATTCCTGTCCCCATCGTAATAGTCAGATGCAGATTATGTTCTACCCACTCCCGGCTGTTCGCGGCTAAGTCAAACAAGCGACGATTCCATTGCCGTTCTTCTTGCTGTATCCCGTAAATAATAATTCCGGCACGACGTACACTGATCCATTCTGACCAGCCTTGCAATCCTTCTTGCTGTACCAGTTCTTGAAAAACATTCGTTAACGCCAATTTGAGCGTATTATGTTCTTGCACATTTCCTTTTTCCCGAAAAGCATCATAGTCTTTGATCTCGACAACGATCACAGCATAATACGGCAATTCCGTAGAAACTTCAGTAGGAGAAGAACGAACGTAATCGTTGAAAATATGTACATTTTGCAGTTCTTGGTGCATATTTTCAGGATGTTCCCCTTCGATCCAATTCATAAATAAACGACGACGACGAATCAGTAGATTCTCATGATATTGTTGTTCATAATCGATCGTCTGCTCAATCAGGCTTTCGAGGGCATGATCAATTAACGATAATTCATCTTTACGTGCCGATTCGCCACCTAATTGCAGGGACTCAATACGTTCCATCATGACCTGAATTGGTTTATAATTTTTGCGTGTAATATAGATAATATAGACAATGGACACACCAACTACAAATATACCGATCAAGATCCAGATATAGGAGATAACCGATACCCATGCAAAAAGTTGCCCTGCACGAATCCCGCTTTCAAATGTCCATCCCAGTCGATCGGAATGAAGCGTAGTTAGCGTTTTGCCATGTTCTGCATCGTCTGTAGTGGTAGCAGGATAGATCGGTACTCCTGAAGCATCTTGAACTTCCAGAAAAGATACCTGCGGATTGAACATAGAAGCGATCATTTGCTTCATCGCATAGACACTAATATTAATAACAACTAATCCCTGATCTCCGAAAGGTAATGGCAAGCGTTTGTACATCGTAATCACTTCACGCTTGGGGTCATTACTCATTTCAGCAAATGAGCGTACACTCGACCAACCCCGTTGTTCTGGCGCTTGCAAAGCCGCTTGAACAAAATCACGATCAGCAAAAGCGTTCAAATCTTTTATCCCGTGTAGCGTCAATACTTGCTGATCGGTATCCCGATACATATAGATCGAAGCAATCAGTTCATTATTATTTTCTAACAGCCGTAGCCGATCAATCGTCTGATAAGTTACCGCTGTATTGTCAACGTTATTCCCATTTAGAAATAAAGGATAGACACTTGCAGTCTCCAGATCGCTTAATATATCCAGCTCTACTTCACTGACCGATCGCTCTAACGTATCCATCATATATCCTGTAGAAATACGATCGGCTTTGGCGGTTTCTTGACGTGAAATCTCATTAATCACTAGAAAAGATAAAAAGATCAATATCGATACAGTTAATAAAAAAATAGGAAAATACGATAGCAACAGACGGCGATACCAGTTTTGAGATAGCAAATGGTCCTCCCCCTTGAATGCTCCCGACACAGACTATCTTGTTTTACGTATAGATCTACACATAAGAATAGATGTTAGCCAAATGTCCGATACATTAACTTCATTATAGAAAGTATATTTACTATTAGTTTACGCTTTTCGCTGTTATTTGTTGAGGATTATTTTAAAAATAAAATAATTGTCGAATATTATTGAGGAACAGCCGAAGAAGAATGACGACTCTGAAGCGCCACATATAATAATAAAAGAGAACCTAGCATCGCACTGATCACACAGGAAAGATTCATCGCTTGCGAACCACCCAGTTCTAGTAAATAGCCATTCAGTAGATTACCAATAATACCTGCAATACCGACAAACACCATATTAAAAATACTCTGTCCGGTCGCTTGCATATGTTTGGATGTGATACGTGATACATATTCTACCGCCGCAATATAGAAGAACCCGAAGGATAAACCATGTAACAATTGCACCGCTAACATGACAGAAGGCACCGGAAATAACCACTGAATGCCCCAGCGCAAAATATAAGCAAACGCCGCTAACAGCAACATTTTCTCATGTCCGATACGGCGAATCACTTTGGCGGCGATTAACATCGACGGAATATTAGCGGCTGAAGCAATCAACAGACCGACTCCTGCCAGTTGCAATGTACCGCCTGCATCTTGAAAAGACAGCACAAAGTACGAGTTGAACGCAGTGAGGGTCTGATTAACTAGTAAGCTTCCCCCGAGGAAAAATAAAAATAAGCGATTGGTTAATAACGTCTTAATACCTGCACTAAGCGATTGATTCAGAATCCGACTTTCATCAGAACGGCGAGGTAACGTAAACGCCAATATAGCGGCTAATACATTGAACAACATAAAAGGAATCCAAATTAGAGATACATCGTATCGACTAACATACAATCCACCGAGGTAACCTCCAATTGCTGTACCTATACTACCCAGAAACCGGATTGCTCCGTATGTAGTATTGGCTTTTTGCGCCGCCACCAGTGCATATGAATCCGCCATTGGTGCTTGAGTCGCTGTAAAGACGGTAGAGATCGTATACACCATTATCAGAATCAAGAAGTACGGACTTTGATAAAGAATCGATAACAAACCTGGAATCGCTACACTCAATAACAGCACCAATCTCATTTGCTGAAAACGGTCCACAACGAATCCCCAGACAGGTTGTACCAGAATCGAAATAAACGTACCGATGGATAACAACAAACCTACTTGTCCACTACCAAGCCCTCCACCTACAAGCATCGAAGATAGATAGGGATTAAAGATTCCACCTGCTAATCCGGCGAGCAAATAAAAGCTACGAATACGTAGCAACACGTCTTTGGGTGACTGTTCCTCTGTCCATTGATCTGCTAGCCGCTTTGAGGAGTCCCGTATTCCTTTTAACTTAGCACTCCATATGGAGATCATGATCATCACTCCTTTTTGACCTAACGGCTATGTGGGTTCATCATTAATGGATCATTCAATACACCATAGACTGCTCCAAGCGCTCCAGCCACATTGCCTAATACCGCAGGAACGAGTTGTGCATGAATCGGAGTAAACTGCTGAATACGTTGGCTTAATTGTTCAATATAATAGCTAGAATCTGCTACACCGCCACCAATCACTACACATTCTGGATTGAGTAGCGAAATCATATTGGCAATACCTGCCGCCATATAATCGATTGGTACATTCATAATCTCTTGTGCATCACTATTTCCTGCTTGTGCTAGCATCAATACATCTACAGCCTGTACATGCTCAATATCTCCTCCTGCGTGCACAACAATTGGATGAGTAGCATCTGCTTGTTGACTGGTTAACCATTGTCTAGCGTATATGCCTATGCCTGTACCGGATGCATGGGATTCGAATCGTCCAAATTCATGACTGTTAACCACTTCAAGCGATCTCTGCTCTGGCTGATGATCGACGACAAAATAAGAGACTTCTCCTGCGGTATAGTCAGCACCACGAAACAAAGTATCATTTAAAATAACTGCGCCACCGATGCCTGTGCCTACAGTGAGCATAATCATATGCTTTTTCCCGATGCCTGCTCCCTTCCAGTGTTCTCCAAGAGCGGCTACATTCACATCATTATCCAAATACAGAGCTCCTTGATAAAAAGGCTCAATCTGCTTTATCAACGATACTCCGTCTAAAGGAAGTGCTGGAATATGGGTAATCACTCCGGTGGCGACATTGACTGCTCCAGGCAAGCCTATACCGATCCCTTCAATGTGTGCAATCGTGCGATCGATAGTAGACAGGAGATGATGTACTTGCTCAAATAAAGCCGCAAAAAAAGCAGAAGGTTGCCTTGCTTGAATCGTAGGTTGCTTGTGCTGCGCTAATATAGAACCTTCACGATTGGTAACGATCATTAACGTTTTGGTTCCTCCAATATCGATGCCGATCATCAAGCCTGTACTCATTCTTTGTCCTCCTGCTCTGCAAATAATATTTTACCGCCCACTACTAACATATCTTCTCTTATATATTGAAAAGCTCGGTGAATACCTGACCATGCCGCTCCTTGAATCACACCTTTGCCGGTTAGCATAGTTGTCGTTAATTGAGGGCACACTGGAGCATATTGTTCCATCTGCTGCTGAAGAGTCGGAATAAATAAATCTGCATGCTCTCCTATGTCTCCGCCAAAAACGATCATTTCCGGTGCTAACATGGATGCTAAATTAATTAGTGATAATGAAAGTTGTTGTCCGTATTGTTCCACGATAGCTTGTGCATCTGGATTCTCCTGACGCGCTTGGTTCATCAAGGTTGGAATATCCCATTGACTGATCGAAGCAGAGACAGTCGCATCCGTATGAGAAGCACTGTAGTGTTGAATAAGACGACGCAGCCCTGCTCCACCGATCTGTTCTTCTAAGCGCTCTCCATGAACAGAGCGGGAAAAACATTGACCCATTTCACCTGCGGACCCGGATAAGCCACGATACAATTTGCTATCAATCATAATACCTGCGCCTACTCCTTCACCCAGAGACACATAGACCATATGTTGCACCGATTGTGCAGCTCCATATTCTTTTTCAGCGATAGTTGCTAGATTGACATCATTGTCGAGAAGGATTTCACAAGGAAATAAAGAAGCTAATGAAGAAGAGGATAATGCAGAATAGTAAGGTTCAAATTGAGGAAGTAGCGTATGAATAGTTCCATTGTCAGGATGGACAACAGCTGGAATCCCTGCTGATAAAAAGCGTACTTGATTCCATGTAACATTTGCCTGTGCGATGAGCTGATCCATATGTGTTTTTAGATGTGTTAACATGCTCTGCTCGGTATGTGAAGCTTCAAGAACAAAATGCCCTGTCTCAATAATCTTGCCTGACAAATCTGTTAAAGCGGTACGAATATAATCTGCTCCGATATCCAGTGTTACAATATAGAAGACTGCTGGATTAAATGAAAGCAACTGCCCTTTGCGTCCCTGCTGATTGCTATCATCTTGTCCTATTTCCGCAATTAATTGATGTTGGATTAAATTCTGAACTGCTGAAGAAACGGTAGGTTTACTCAATCCAGTGCGCCGGCTAATCTCTGCTCGCGATAAGCTATCGTGTTGCACAATCACTTCCAAAATCAAATACTCATTCAGATTGCGGATCATTTGCGGATTGCCGATAGACATTAACATGACATGCTCCTTTGAACTTTTTTTGTAATTAGTAAATGATCTTTACTAAGTAGTTGAGAATAGTATACGTCGGCTTGATGATACTGTCTAGTGTATAATGACCATTCATAAAATAGAGAAATAAAAAAAGCTATCTCACTGCATACACAGTAAAATAGCTTGAGCAAATTAGCGAAAAGAGGTTAGATGATGATTTTGCATAAAGGTGAATTTTTGTTCCGACAAGGAGAACATGGTGGGCTATACCATATCACCAGTGGTCTTTTTAAAATTGTACGTCTGCATGAAGATGGTAATCCTATTTTATTTAATATTATTGTGCCTGGAGAAACGATTCCACATCATTCGCTCATCAGCCCGATGGCATATCATGGAACAGCGATTGCTTTAATAACCAGTGAAGTTGAACCGATCTCTGCCACCGAATGGTATGCGCAATTGGAACGTGAACCGCTTCGCTACCGTGATATCGCGATCCAATTACAAGATAAATTGCGGATGATGCAACAGCGGATCGACCAACTGACCCAGATTGCTCCTGCTGACAAATTAACTCATTTACAGAGTTGGTTCCAGAACTATCTCAGCGATATCCCCATAACTGATATTCTGACGCAAGATGAGATTGGACAATTGATCGGTGTACGGCGGGAAACGGTCAACCGCTTGCTTCGAGCACAGATGAAGCATATATAAAGATGAACGGGTAGATCTTAAATTATAGCGGACTTTTCTTCAAATCTTCTGCCGGTCCAAAAAACTCATAATGACGTTGCTCAACAGGGATATGCCACTGATCCAATATACTTTGTATACTTTGCATAAAAGGTAACGGACCACAGAAATAAAATTCTGCATCTATAGAAGGAATAATCTGCTGTAACCAATCGACATCCATATAGCCTTCATGATGATATAAGCGATTTTCCTGATCTTTGAGTGTCGGTGATGTGTAACAATAATATGCCGAGATCTGCGGATAATCGCTGACTACCTTATCAATATACGACTGCATCGCATGAACATTACTGTTATCTGTGGCATGGATAAACGTGACTGGACGTTGCGATGAATCTTTGGCTAACGATTCGAGCATACTGATTAACGGTGTCAGCCCTACGCCTGCACTGAGCAATACAACTGGACGATCTGAATGAGGAGTCAGCTGAAAATCTCCTGCCGGAGCCGATACCCATAACGTATCACCTACTTGGATATGTTGATGCAAATAATTAGAAATCTGACCCGCAGGACGTTCCCCTACCGCATCTTCTCGTTTGACTGAGATGCGATAGTATGGTTGGGAAGGAGCATCCGATAGACTATACTGACGAATCTGTGTGTAAGTCTCACCCGGAATCTGAACACGTACGCTAATATATTGACCTGGCTCAAAAGAAGCTAAAGCTTCTCCATCTTGCGGAACAAGGTAAAAAGAAGTGATAATCTCACTCTCCGGTTCTTTGCGCTGCACAGTAAATGCTCTAAAATCGCTCCAACCCCCTTGCTGCTCAGCAGTCTCTTGATACATCTGTTCTTCTATTCCGATAAAAGCATCTGCAATCACTCCATAGGCTTTGCCCCATGCTTCCAGTATCTCTGGTGTTGCTGCTGTTCCTAATACCTCTTGAATCGCTTGCAATAAATACTTTCCAACAATCGGATAATGCTCTGGCAATACACCGAGACTGCGATGTTTATGAGCCACTTGTTTGACCATAGGCAAAATACGTTCTAATTGATCAATATGTTGTGCAGCGAGATAGACGGCATTCGCAAGCGCCGCCTGCTGTTTGCCTTGCTTTTGATTAGCATGATTAAAAATATTCAATAATTCGGGATGATCTTCGAACATCGTCTGGTAAAAACGGCTGGTAATCTTAACTCCTTCTGTTTCCAACACAGGTACAGTCGACTTAATAATATCAATCGTGTCTTGATCCAACATGACATAATCCCTCATTTCTAAACAAAAATAAAGTTACAATTTGAATAGTTCAAATTATAACTTTATCTGTGTAGTGATCAAGTGATTACAATCACACTAAATTCTAATTATCTGTTCACATCTATTGTACTTCCATATGCAGATCGCCTGTTTTCGCCCAGCCTATTTTTTTGAGTCCATAATAGAGAACCAATGTAATGATTGCAGGTAAAAGAACACCGATCATTAGATATACAATAAATGCACTTGCTCCTTGAGTCGCCAAAATATTCAACGGTGCAATCATCGAGTTCAATCCTAAACCTGCTAATTCATATGAAGCTTGGAAATGGAATACCAGTGTAGCAATCGGAGCACAAATAATCGCTGCGATAAACGTAGGTAAGACCAATCTTGGATTTTTGACCAAGTTGGGAAATTGTACTTTGGGAGTGACTAGAATCTGCGCTATAATTCCGCCTGCATCGTTCTGTCGAGCAGACATTAATGTAAATCCTACAAATTGAACGGTACATCCAATCAATGCGGCTGCACTGGATACCGGATCTAATTTGAGTGCAATCGCAATCGCCGCTGACGATGCTGGAGACATTAATAATATACTCCATACTAATGAGATCGCCATCGAAGCTAAAATGGGAGAACCTTGTACTGATTCTGTAATGCCTGCGCTAATCGTAATCAATAACGGTGTCACGACAGCGGCAAGTCCTGCACCCACTAATCCGCCGACAAAAACAGCCCCTAACGGAATCGCCATCATATCAAGCTTGGTACGCCCTGTAATTCGTTTTCCTACATATGTGGCTACGATCGCTGCAAGCACAGCACTGATGGGCTGTCCGGGTACAAGCGTCATTCCGCCTTCTACATTGAGATGAAGAGCAGCTCCACCGATTGTACTTGCGATCATCGCACTAAAAAGAACAAGCGTATTGCCACCCAACTGAAAAGCAATCCCTGCTCCTAACGCAGGCGCAAGCAATATTTTGGCAACCGATCCGATAGCGATCAGTGTATCCCATCCAAGAAATTTACCAAATGTTTCGAAAAGCAATCCTATTCCCAGTGTGACTAGAACAGCATTTGCCATTCCTGCTGAAGCTTTGTACATCCGACTAACTACATATTCTTTCATTTCTGTATACTCCTTTGTGCTGTATGCGTATAATGATCCAAACGTTTATTAGTTATCCTAACACTATCATTTTGATACTGTAAATCATATATTTTCAGAAATACATATTATTCTTGAAAATCATCATCATTTTGCAATTCATTTCAATCGTATGTATAGCAAAAAAAGCCATCTCCAAGGAAAGATAGCTTTTCAATATTCCACGATATGTGTATTAAACAGTGATATCTAGTAATCCGCCTACACCCATATCAGCTGTACTGCGTTTGGCTTTTTCATCTTCCTGCGTTTGTCGAACAGCTTCTTGTACATCTTTAATCGATTGAATCGCTGCTTTGGCAGTAGAACCTGTACTGCTTGTCGAATCTGTCGATACTGTACTGGTATCTGAAGAATCACTATTACTGGATTTGGCACTAGCTTGAGCGATTTGACGCTGTACTTGTTGAATCTGTTGTTGCACTTGTTTGATCTGTTGTTCGCTATCTTTTTGGTCTGTGCTACTTTGTAATTTGGTTAATTGAGATTGTAACGCTGTTTTTTGTTTTTCCAATGCACTGGTGTCGGTTGTAGTTGCAGCAGAAGCTGCTTGGTATGCACTTGATGTAACGGAAGAAATATTCATAGGTATTGCCCCTTTGTCCGATAGATTACCCCTTTCTTGTTCATTATTCCCTGCCTGTATTATCGGTAGGTTATGTCATTTTGTGTATAGCAATATTGTATATTTATGCATTTCTTTAAGGAGGTTTTATTCATATGAGCACTCATACTGTTCAAGCTTTTCACTTTCAATCTAATCAAGGCATTCCTAATAATCCTCATTTACCTGTATTGCTGTATCCGCAAGCATTTCACAACAATCCGGCACAGACTGAATCTATATTCAATCAACACCAGTGGCTGAATAGTTGGACAAATGGTGTATTTGATTATCATCATTATCACAGTAATGCACATGAAGTCTTAGGCGTAATCAGTGGTCATGTGACAGTACAACTAGGCGGTGAAGAAGGAAAAATATTCACTTTGCAGACAGGCGATGTAGTCGTTTTACCTGCGGGCACAGGGCATAAGCGGTTATCCGCCAGCCCTGATTTTCGAATTGTAGGCGCCTATCCTGATGGCATGTCTTACAATACACGTACTCCAGCAGACAAAGAAAAAGAACATGCGACAGCTTTGGCTGAAATCTCGCATGTTCCTCTTCCGAAAATGGACCCTATTTATGGACCTAATGGGCCCTTATTGCAACACTGGCATTCGGTTTAATTATACTTTGAAGCGTTGAATCATTTGGTTCAGACGATCTGCACTATCATTCGTTTTCTTTGCTTCTTCTGCAATTTCATTCGCTTTGTTTACAACGATCGTTGTTTTATCTGCAATCTCTTCTGTACCTTCAGCTGATTCATTGTTAGAAATAGAGATTTCATTGATCGCTTGAGCTAGATTCTGTACTGAAGCACTTAATTCTTCGCTGGTTGCGCTAAATTCAGAAACCATACGGTCAATATAAGTAGCGTCATTCAAGTACGATTCGCTCGTTTTGTTCATCATTGCATAATCTTTAGAAATATTACCTGTTAGTAGATCGATCAGACGTTGTGTAAAGTGCTGTAGATTGCCTACAGAATCTGTAACATTGCTTGTGATCACTTGAATCTGACCAACTGTGTCTTTGGAAGCATCTGCTAATTTGCGGATCTCTTCTGCAACCACAGCGAATCCTCGACCTGCTTCACCTGCTCTTGCCGCTTCAATAGAAGCATTTAGTGCAAGTAAGTTGGTTTGTTTTGTAATTTGTAGAATAGATTCGCTTAACTCTTTGATCGTATCTACTGATTTGGATTGTTCAAGAGCTTCATCTAAGCCCACTTTTACTTCTTCATAGACTACAGTCGTTTCTGCAACTGATTTTTCTAGAGCTACTTTGAAATCAGTAGCGCGTTTACTAATGATATTCGCTTCTTCTGCACCTTCTTGAGCGCCTTTAGCGATAGATTCAATCGCTTTTTCAAATTCATCGGTAGAAGCATTGATTTGTTGTGCAGAAGCGGCTGTTTCTTCCATACCTGCTGACATATTTTGCGTAGTTGCCGATACGTCTTGTAATTCTTTATCCATATCTATAAACATCGTGTGTGCTGTATTGCTAGCTTCTTTAAGATTTCTGGATTCTTCACTCACTGATTGAACAACTTGTCTTGTAAATTCATGCATCCGGTTCATCGAACGAATCAATACGCCCGTTTCACCCACACTATTTTCATATTGCGTAGGCAATAGTTTAGAGAAATCACCTTTGGACATAATTTCTAATTGCTCAGAAGCCAGACGGATTGGTTTGACAATACTACGTACGACTAGGAAAAGAATAATTAGAGCAATGATCAGAACGATAATCGTGATCACAACAATAGTTGTTAAAATACTATATAGATCGTTCATATAACTACTTACAGGAAGAAATGTAACTACGCTCATTTTCAAAGAATCATCTTTCACAAAAGAAGCAAGATAACGTTCGCCACCAATAGTTACATAACCTGTACCATTTTCAGCAGTACCTATCGTTTTAAGTCCATCTTCGTTATTCAATTGGGTAAAATCAGTTTTAAGCACTTGATTCGCATCTTGTGAAGCAATAACGATACCTTTTTCATTAGTCACAATGGTGTTAATCGTTTGCTCTTTTTCTTTTTGAGTGATGCCATCCAATAGAGTATTGATATTCATAGGAAGTGCAAATACATTTAATACTTTATTAGTCGTCGGGTTTTTGACAGGTTCAACGACTACAATAACAGGATTGCCGGTTACAGGTGAAATCTGCATTTCAGACACCATAGGATTACCACTATTCATTACTTGTTTGTACCAAGGAGATGTGGAGATTAAGTCTGTTCCTTGCGATTTTCCTGCAAGACCATCCAAAAATACTTTGTCTTGATAAGAGAAGAATATATTTTCATACAATCCATTCGAGTTTTGTAATTTATCATTAAAGTTGTTTTGAATACGATTGAAGCTAGCCGTATTGGTTACGCCTGTTGTGATAAGATTTTGAAAAAAGTCAACATTGTAGATTTCTTTAGAAATGGAACTAGCTAATGTTTGTTGAGCCGCAACTGCCATTTGAAGTTCTGTGACTTTCTCATTCGCTACACGAGTTAGTGAGTTCGTATTCATAGACTCATACGAACGAGTCGTCATTACGCCAACAGCTGTAATAGAAACAGCCATAGCCAAAACAATACACAAAGCAGCAATAGATAATATCCGCGAAAACAAGCTCCCGGTCATATTTCGAAATAATTTCATAGTAGTAATTAACTCCTCTTATTTAAAATCTAAGTGATGGACATGCTATGACTAACGACGGGTTCTTAAATCATCAAATAATATACTAATTTATACTTTTTTAGAATAATCGACTTATAATATTACTTTTTTCGACAATTAGTAATCTATTTGAATCAGTTCTTTTTGCCTATATTTTAATATATACTTTTATTCGACATTTGAATCACCATTCTTTATATTTTTACAAAAATTTAATTTATAAAATTTAATTTTACGCAATTCATTATAGTTATTATCGGTATGAACAACATGATTTAAAAGGTTTTTTATAAAAAAAGGTTATATATCTCTATTTTGACCTCAATCCGTATGCACATAGATAAGATTCAAAATGATTCTTTATTTAGAAACCTTATCCCCTCCTGCCCGTAGAAAGTAGAAAGGAATAGGAAATGTACTTAGTAAATGCAAACACATGTCAACCGTTTCCTATGTATTAAGACCTATTCTGCTTCATTATTTCAAATAAAACCACAAATGTACTTCAAAATGAACAAAAAAGGAGCTATTTATTATGGGTATGATTAAAAGTCTGATCAAACATCTGATCTCTTCGAAGAAAAAGCGTAGGCGTTCGTATAGTAGCAGTGATCGTTATCGTCGTGGAGGTTTTCATAATCAACATGGGCGTGGACATTATCGAGGAAAGCGTTCATCCAGCTCGTATAGCAGTAGCTAATCCGAGGATGATGTATTTCTATCAACACAAAAACAAATATCCCGTGCAGAATATCGTTAAGAGATACGATGTTATTCTGTCGGGATATTTTTATGATCATTCTTCTAATTTGAAATCATTTCAATCTCAGCAATAATCTGATCGATTTCTTGAGCAATCTCATCGATCTGATCGTAAGGCTGTGTTGGCTCCACGAGGAGCATACGACGAATCATCTGATGTGTACGTGGATGAAGAGATAATTCATCTTCCCAGCTACCCTGTGGTTGTTCTGTAGCGAGAGAAGCTTCTTCGCTCTGCTCTTCATGACTATACAGAAGGAATAACAACAAATGCCCCAACCCGTAAAAGTCGCTCGTTACATGCAAAGCTCGTCTAATCCGCTTCTCTTCCTGATCACCACTAACCAGTTCATCAAGTAGCGCTACACTTCTTGTTCCTTCCCCTTGTTGCCACATCAGCCCTAGATCGATCAAATAGACTTGATCGTGATCATAGATTACATTTGAAAGGCTAATATCTCTGTGTACCCATCCTTGATGATGAATAGCAGTCACAATCTCTACTAATGGCTTCATCCATTGCAGAGCTTCACGTTCATTCAAGCGTATCCCTTGTTCGAAAATAAGCTCTCCTACATTATGCCCTTCCATATATGTCATCACCAGACAATGATAATGATGATATAGAAATGTATCGATCAATGCGGGAATGCGCGGATGATCTATTGCCGCCATCGCTTTACATTCACGTTCATAGATCAATTGTGCACGTCTATGACCACCACGCAAAGGGTAGACTCTTTTCAATACACAGGTCTGTAAGGTCTGGATATCTTCGCATAGATAAGTGACACCATAACTTCCTGTGCCTAAGCGTCTACTAATCCGATAACGCTCATGAATAAGCTGTCCTTCTGCAAAGTGTCGCTCTTGAGCCCAGCGCATCAGATGACCTTGTAGCCGTTGTAATGCCTTCAATCATTTATCCAGCCTTTCTGTTCACATGCTTATTTAGGATCGTCTAATGATGTGATCTGAGATACATCTTGTTTTTTGGTACGTTCACGGAACTTTTTGTATAATTTGCCGACGGTTTCAGGAGTGACTTCGATATTACGTTCATATGCATATTTCACTGAATAACCTAGTGCTAATGTAATCGCTCCCGCCACGCCTGCTCCAGCTACAGAACCTGCTCCAGGGAAGATTTTGAGCACTTGAGCAAATAGACTTTTGCCTAGATTACCAATAATAGCTGTAATCACTATTTCTTTCGCGGTTTCACGACTGATCGGCTTGTTATACAGCGCAGCTAAGCGTGTCAGTAATCCGATCTGAATCGCGGTGATCGGAATAATATCAGCTCCCGGAATAGGCGCTGCTCCTATCGCCCCCGCCGAAGTAGCCGCGCCCACAATCCATTTGTTGGCGGTTGACGACTTTTCTTTGATCGTACGGGCGAATAGAATGTCCTTACTTTTTTTTTTCAATAGATCCAAAATGCTATCACGTAATGTATCAATATTTTGTCCGGTACGTGAAGATACGGGAATCACTTGATATTTATGCCCTGTTTCTTGTTGAATACGACGAACCAGACGATCAATCTCATCTGCTGCATCAATTTTGTTCAATACAATAATGATATTGTTATTGATTTTCTCTAACGCTTGTAATGAATTTTTTTCAGCTTCTGAATATACGGTTCCTGCGGCATTTAAGAAAAAAAGAACCACATCCGTTTTGCGATAATATTCGCGTGTCACAGCTGAGTTGCTAAGATTCACATCATTCAAGCCCGGTGTATCGATAAAAATAATCTTTTCCCGATAAGCATAAGGCTTAATCTCGGTCGTCTCTCCCGGCTCTGCACCGACACCAGCTACCTCTTCGCCTACAATCCGATTAATTGTCGATGACTTCCCTGCATTCACATCACCGATTAAAGCGATCAATACTTCATCTTTCATCTGGCGATTAATCTCATCCATTTCTTTATCAAAAGCTTCATCTGCTGTTTTGCGAATCGTCGCTTTGAGCTGGTCATTATTCGTACTCATCGTATGCCCCCTATATAGATCAAAATATCGTTTACAATTCAAAATCTTCTAATACTAATTTGCCAATCATATCGCCTGCTTCTAACAATCGATGGGCTTCTCGTAATTGAGTCGCATTAATTGGACGTAGACGCTTGGTTTCTGTTGTGCGAAGCTTGCCTTCGTCAATCTGACTAGCAATCCGATTCAAAATTACACCTTGCTCGCTCATATCGTCTGTTTCATACATTGAACGGGTGAACATAAATTCCCAGACAAACGTAGCACTTTTGTTTTTGAGCGCTTCCAGATCGATCGGTTGTTCGGTTTCTACAATCGAACATATTTTACCTTGTGGTGCTATCGCATCCGCCATATGTTGCCAGTGTTGGTCGGTATGATTTAAGCATAAAATATAATCTACATCAGAGAAACCTATCTTTTTCAACTGAGGTACAAATGCGTCATGATGATTAATCACATGATCGGCTCCGTGTGCTTTCGCCCAATCTGACGTTTCTGGACGTGAAGCTGTACCAATAACCGTCAATCCTGCCAGATGTGCCATCTGGGTAGCGATAGAACCGACTCCACCTGCGGCATTAATAATCAGTATCGTGTGCCCAGCATTGGATACCGCATCTTCCGAAATGCCCAGACGCTCATGAATCGCTTCCCATGCTGTAAGTGCAGTCAAAGGCAGAGCAGCCGCAGCGGCAAAATCAAGTGACTTGGGCTTATGCCCTACAATCCGTTCATCGACAAGATGGTATTCACTGTTACCCCCTGCTCGTGTAACACTCCCTGCATAGAAGACTTCATCTCCTACCTGAAAATGAGTGACTTGATTTCCTACTTCAACCACAATACCCGCTACATCCCAGCCTAGAATACGTGGATTCTCCTCCACTTGATCTTTGGGTGCTCTAATCTTGGTATCTACAGGATTCACAGAAATCGCTTGGACTTGAACCAATAGATCATGTCCACTAGCCGATGGTTTCGGTATTTCTACATCTAATAGACTGTCTGCTTGATCGATAGGTAAGTAATGGGTCACCCCTACAGCTTTCATTGTATTCATTATTTCATCCCTCCGGTATCTATGTACTTCTTTGGTATATATTTACCCGTTATTCATTTATCTCACACTAACCGCTTCGCTCTTTTATTTATCCCTTATTCTACTTCTACGTTCAGATCACCTTATTGGATACAAATACATGGTACATTGGGCAAATCAATGGATGTATGTGACGAAGGAGCTGACGATCTACGTATGAAACTTTCTGTGTTTACCGTATGTACTCCTGATCTAACACCTGAACAATTGATTACAGCAGCAACTCAAGCAGGGATAGACGGGATTGAGTGGCGGTTTGCGTCTATTCCTAAAGAAGCTTTAGCAGAAGAACCTTCGTTCTGGCGACATAATCGTTGTTCGATTGATCCAGAACATACCGAACCGAGCGTCTCGATCATTAAGCAATCTGTACAGCAACATCAATTGGAATCGATTGCTCTTGTGCCTTATCTAAAATGTGGTGATCTAGACAGCACCCATCATGCTTTTGCCACTGCTCAGCAACTGGGAGCTTCGATGATGCGTGTTGGTGTGCCAATGTATGATCGCACCCGTCATTATCGTGATCTGGATGCAGAAGCGACCCGGTACCTTTCCAGTGTGCAAGAACTCGCTCAACAATACGGGATCCAAGCATTGATCGAAACGCATCATCAGACGATAGCTGCCAGTGCTTCTGCCGCTTTACGTCTGGTTGAACATCTTGATCCAGAACATATAGGCGTTCTCTACGATCCGGGCAATATGGTGCATGAAGGATATGAGAATTATCGGATGGGACTTCAATTACTCGGGCCTTATCTGGCTCATGTTCATGTTAAAAATGCAGCATGGATACAACAAGATCAGCAGTGGCATTGTCAGTGGGCTCCGATGCTTGAAGGTATCGTTCCGTGGCAACAGATTATTAGTGATCTGCAAAGTGTAGGATACGACGGTTATCTGGGTGTCGAAGACTTTAGCGGACAAATGGATTCCTTCGAGATGTTGCAGTATTTTGCCGGATCATTCCGTGAACTTGCCGGACAGTATATCAAGGAGGGACAGTAATGACACAGTCAGATTCTAGCATACGTGTAGGTATTATTGGAGTCGGCAATATGGGTAGTGCTCATGCCCGCACTTTATTATCAGGGACGATCAAGGGTGCAGAACTTGTCGCTGTCTGCGATATTCGAGAAATGATGCGTGATTGGGTGAGTGAACAGTTATCACCGACACTGGCTTTTTGGACAAATGCAGAAGAGATGTTGTCTTCAGGTACGGTGGATGCTGTCATTCTAGCGACTCCTCATTATGATCATGCAAGACAAGCGGCACTTGCTTTTGGCGCAGGCATTCATGTCTTAGTTGAAAAGCCTGCTGGCGTATACACAAGACAAGTACGAGAAATGAATGAAGCCGCTGCTCAAAGTGGTAGTGTCTTTTCGATCATGTACAATCAACGTACCAATCCCCTTTATATCAAATTAAAAGACTTGATCTCTTCCGGTGAACTGGGCGAGATTAGGCGGCTGAATTGGATTATTACTAACTGGTATCGGTCACAAAGTTATTACGATTCCGGCGGTTGGCGTGCGACGTGGAGTGGTGAAGGCGGTGGGGTGTTGATCAATCAATGTCCGCATCAACTGGATCTATTGCAATGGACAACAGGGATGATGCCTACACGTATTCGAGCATTTTGCCAGTTTGGTAAGTATCGCAATATTGAAGTAGAAGATGATGTGACTGCTTATGCCGAATACGAGAATGGCGCAACCGCTGTATTTATTACTACCACAGGTGAATATCCGGGTAGCAATCGGTTTGAAATAACAGGCGATCAAGGCAAAATCGTAATCGAAAACGACACACTGACATTTTGGCGCTTACGTGAATCAGAGACTCAATTTAATAAGCATTATGAAGGCAAGTTCGGGCATCCTGAATGTTGGAAATGTGAGATCCCGATCGAAGGAATGGAGACCGGTCATCCAGGCATTATACAAAATTGGATCGATAGTATTCAGCATGGTACAGCTCTGATTGCTCCCGGGGAAGAAGGGATTCGTGGATTGAGCCTATCGAATGCGATGTATTTATCTACATGGATCGATGATTGGGTAGAACTGCCTGTCAGTGAAGAACAATTTGAACATGAATTAGAACAACGTAAACAACATTCCTCGATCTCCAAAAGTAATGCGGTAACCGACCAACTGCCTACAGATCTAAGTGCTACGTATAAATAATTTTGTATAAGCTATGTATTTAGGAGGTTTAGAGATGAGTCAGAGCCACAAAGACGGCATGTTCTATGCACCAACAAGTGAATATCAATCTCAAATCGTCTGTGCTCCTGGTCAATTTCAGATCGCTGTTGCTGCACTGGATCACGGGCATATCTATGGAATGTGCGAAGGACTGGTACAAGCGGGAGCTTCGGTCAAATGGGTGTATGATCCTGATCCACTCAAAGTCGAACAATTTCGCAAGAAATTCCCTGAAGTAACTATCGCTCCGACATTAGAGCATATTTTACAAGATGACGATATTGTGTTGGTGGCTGCTGCGGCTATTCCAGCAGATCGAGGGCCTTTGGGGATAAAGATTATGCAAGCAGGCAAAGATTATTTTACAGATAAAGCGCCATTTACTACACTGGATCAACTGACCCAAGCTAGGCTAGAAGCAGAACGTAGCGGACGTAAATATATGGTCTATTATAGTGAACGTCTGCATGTAGAAAGTGCTGTCTATGCAGAGCAATTGATTGGGCAAGGTGTAATCGGACGTGTCATACAGGTGATCGGCACAGGGCCTCATCGCTTACAAGCTTCCAAGCGACCGGACTGGTTTTTTCAGCGTGAACGGTATGGCGGTATTTTGTGCGATATTGGAAGTCATCAGATTGAACAATTTTTAACCTTTACAGGTTCTACAGATGCATCGATTCAGCACAGTCGTGTTGCAAACTTTCATCATCCTCAATATCCAGAATTAGAAGACTTTGGAGAAATTTCATTGCTAGGAGATAGCGGAGCCTCAGGGTATATGCGTGTCGATTGGTTTACACCGGAAGGGCTTAGTACATGGGGAGATGGACGAACGACTATTCTAGGCACAGACGGTTATATCGAACTGCGTAAATATGTAGATATCGCTCGGGATTCTACAGGAGATCATGTGTATCTGGTTAATCACGAAGGCGAATATCATTTTGACGTGAAAGGTAAAGTGGGTTATCCCTTTTTCGGTCAACTGATATTGGATGTATTGGAACGAACAGAGCATGCGATGACACAAGAGCATGCATTCAAAGCCGCTGAATTATGTCTACTTTCACAACAACAAGCGTGGAACCAAAAAGAGCCTTTGCAAGGATTTACTTCTTCGCCTGTAGTGAATCGACTGTCCTAGCATTCTCTGTCAGTGTTACAATGGAGTCGAGATTATAGACCCATTGCAGGAGGTACACTGGCAGATGCCAAATACATTGCGTTTAGACCAGTCTGTCACTTATGGATATCGCTCGGAAATGCCTTTTCAACCACCAACCGTCGATGGATTTCATTCTCATCTGCATTATGAGATTTATTATTTTCATGCAGGTGTATGTACGTATATTATTGGAGATCGCAGTTATGATCTACGCCCAGGCGATGTGTTATTGATGCATGGTATGACATTACACCGTCCTCATCCTGCTCCAGATCAGCCTTATATTCGTACAATTTTGCATTTTGATCCGGCGGTGTTACACAATTATATTCAAGCAGAACATATCACGGAATTGCTGTATCCTTTTGAACAAATTGGTAATTGTCGTCTTTCATTGAATCCAGAGCAACAAGCGGAATGGGAGCAATCTTTGGCTTCTCTTCAACAGATCGCTCCTCAGGCAAATGAAAAAGTATCGCTGCGATTTATGATGCGTATGTGTGATCTACTGTCTTTACTTGCCGAACGATGCAAGCAAGAACATATTACCTATGAGCGTATCGGTAAATCAGGATATGCACAGGCGATCCTTGATTATATCGAAGCTCATTATATGCACGATATCACACTGGATCATATTGCCGATCATCTGCATCTCTCTAAGCCTTATATTGCAAGCGTATTCAAGCAATCGACAGGGACAACCGTGTTCAAATATCTATACAATCGGCGGATTACACAGGCTACATTGTTATTTCAATATCAAGCCGATCTATCGATTACAGAAGCAAGTCGATTGGTTGGATTCAAGCAATTAACTCATTTTAGCCGACTATTCAAGCAAATGGTCGGTTGCTCACCTGAAGTGTACCGAGCCAAGTGGGTCAATACTATAGTCGATTCGTAATAAGTAGCAAAGCCTGATCGCTGTAAGTTATATCTACAGTAATCAGGCTTTTTGTATGTTTACTATTACATGTGTGACCTTAAGATTGTATCCAACCGGATTGCTGTAACAACCGACGAATCATCACTGTCGCTTGTGCGCGGGATACGTCGCTTTGCGGCTGAATCGCGCCTTGAACACCTTCAAGAATATGATATTTAACCGATAGCGCTAGTGCAGGTACTGCCCAGTTGGATACTTGCTTCCGATCGGCAAATGGGTTTATCTGTGCATTCGCTTCACGGGTCGTGATCGCTGTGCTCAATCCTGTTAATTGCATCGCATGACTTAAGATCTCACTGGCTTCTTCACGGGTAATCTGCTGATTCGGACGGAAAGTCGTATCATTGTATCCTTCAATCAGCCCATGATTACTTGCACTACCAATCACACCTGCATACCAATCGGAATCATGTACATCCGAGAAAGGGGTCTTACTTGGCTCCGCAGATAATCCTAGTGCTCTTACGATCATCGCCGCAAATTCTGCTCGTGTCACCAGTCGATCAGGCGCAAATACTCCCCCTTTTTCACCTGTGACTATCAGTCGAGAAGCCATATCATTCACATCTGCTGAGCTCCAATGAGAACGAGTATCTATCAAAGATGGATGATGAGATACCAGTGCATAGATGCCATTAGTCCATCCATGAATATGTGCTGTAGCACTACTATCATTCGGTGATGAGATCAATGTAGGTACAGGATGCATGGAATGATCGGCTTGATATACTATTGCTGTAGTAGGTTTGGACGATATTGAATCTGTCGATGTTGTTACCGGCACTGGCATCGTAAGTTCTAGACTTTGATCGGTGCCTTGCGGAGAAATAGGTACGGTCTGTCCATCATATGAAGCTTGTAATTGTACACTTACAGGCGAACCGACGATATTGATTTGTTGTAGATTCAATAGTGATTGCAGAGATGCTATATCATTATTGGATGGTGTCTTTATCTGAATCGTCAACGTGATTGAGGTCATCGATACAGGTGGCTTTGCAAAAGACTGTATTACCTTTTGCGGTTCTAACATAGCGATTGGTAATGTATAGGTGACTTGCGGACAGACAATCATGATCGTTCCTTTTTGATCGTATAATGCTTGTAGTAACGAACCTTCGATCGGTATCTGTATCGATGAATGATTACTTGTCACTGGAATCGTCAATGTATGCTCGCTATTAGCGGTGAGTTGCTCAATCGCTACATCGTTATTGATTTGGATAGAAGTGGTACCTGATAGGTCTGATTGGATCGTTGTCAGCGGATGAATAGCTGTTGGGTCAGTATCGGAATCATCAAGCGGAGTGGTCTTAGAATTTATTATAGGATCAGCTGACCCGACTACACTATCTGAGATGGATGGATGAGTCGTAGGGATCATCAAGCTTGCTGTGGGATCAGCAAATAGATACGTACCCTCTCTACCTAACTGAATCACAGCCAATAAGCGGTTATTTGTCGGATCGGCTTGCTCTCGAATATAGAGGTAGCCCGGTTGCCACCGTATAGGCGTCACTGTATCATCAGCTTGAATCCAGTGACCATTGATGCCATCTGTAGAATCTAGACTGTATTCGATCAAAGGAGTCGTTCCTGTTAACCAACCTGCAAGTACATTAACATCAACACTCTGTAGATCTACAGACGATCCTGCAAGTACAACAGGTGATAACAAGCTATCCCATCCTAAGGTATCTTCTGCTTTAGCCGATTTCACTCCGCCCCATCCCCATGCCATGATCATCAACAGACTGACACAACAGGCGTACACCGAATAGCGAACTGCATAACGTCCTTTATACCGATCCATCGCTAACCCCCTACTCTTTTCTGTACATCCGTATTTCTTGAATCATTCTATTGATGAAGTCGTTGGTATAACTGGACAGTTTCTTTTTCAGGTTCAATACCCAAGTCTTCTCGAAGCAAATTCACAAACCCTCGATAACAACTCGCTAATAATGCGTGATGACCAATACTTGCATAAGCTGTCATCAATAAGCGGCAGATTTCTTCAGAGTACGGATCTTTCTGCCACGCTCCTAATAAACGCTGAATCGCTTGCTGTTCCCGGTGATGAGTAATCTCATATTGAGCGGTAGTAAACAGCAAATTCATATACGCATGCAGTAGATTTTGACGGCGAATACTTGCCCATGGATAATCATGTTCTTCTAAATAATCCCCTCGATATAACGATAACAAGTGATCATTTTGATGATAACAATCTTCTGCATAATCTTTGTCTGCTTGAATACCTGCTTCAAAGCGATCTACATCATTCATAATGCCTTCTTGATTCAAACGGTACCCTTCTTGCGCATATTCTAACTTGGTCGTAATGCCCCATTCTTTGAGCAACTTGCGAATCTGATAGACCGATGTATGCAAATGAGTGGTCGCTTTTTCCTCTGTATATTCCGGCCATAACGCATCGATGATTTTTTCTTTGGAGACCCATTCGCCTTTATGATGTAGCAAAAATGCAAACAGTTCTTGTGCTTTCATCGTGCGCCATTTCAGCTTTTTGCCATCATGTTGTCCATCTTGTAAAGTAAGTCGCTTAAAGCATAATACTTTGACAACATCTTCAACTTGCTGAGGTTCCTGTGCTTGGGGTACAGGAATAGAATGACGAATACGTTCTAGTGTTTTCTGGAAACGAACCGGTACAATCGGCTTCAAAATATAATCCAGTGCATTCAATTCAAAAGCTTCTAAAGCATATTCCGAATACGCTGTAATATAAATAATTTTGATCTCCTGATCGATCTGTTGAATATATTCAGCCGCTTCTAGACCGTTAATCTCAGGCATACCGATATCAAGAAAAACAATATCTGTTTTATCTTTCTTCAGGTGATCAATACCAGCTTGAGCAAATGTGTATTTGCCGACCACTTCAATATTTCCATCTTTGTTTAATAGTTTTTCCAAATGTAACAACGCCGGCTTCTCATCATCAATCAAAATGGCTCTCATGCGCTTACTTCACCTCCCGGAATCGTAAAGCTTATCGTTGTTCCTTTGCCGACTGTGCTTTCAATATGAAGCCCTTGACCATACATCGCTAGTAGTCGTTTGTGAATATTGATCACCCCGACACCGCTATTGGCTGATGTAGATTCTCCTGCTAATAAAGCAGGAATTTTCTCAGGTGCCATCCCTATACCGTCATCTTGAATGCGGACAAGTAGATTATTCTGTTGTTCTTGAATAGAGATAGTTAATATTCCTCCTACTGCTCTGTTCATCAGTCCATGACGTACTGCATTTTCAACAAGGGGTTGGATACTAAGTGGTGGAATCATCTGTCCCAGTTCACGATCCACATCCCATACAATCTGCAAACGTTCATCAAACCGTGCTTTTTCAAGCGATAGATAAGACTGAATCAATTCAATTTCTTTATTTAAAGTCGTTAATTGATCTCGATTCTGAAAATCAAAACTTCGCCGTAAATATTGACTAAGCTCAATTAACAACTCTGAGGCTTGATCCGGATCGATCGAACACATCGCAATAATCGTATTCAGCGCATTATATAAGAAATGTGGCTTGATCTGTGCTTGCAAAAATGCCATTTCGGTACGCAATACGGTCTGCACCGAAGACTTCAGTTCTAATAAAGTATTTACACGTGCTCTTAGTTCAATCGCATGAACAGGCTTACCTAGAAAATCATTCACCCCTGCGGCAAATCCATTCTGAATATCTTCAGGACGACTACGTGCGGTTAACATCAATATCGGTAGTTCGGATAAGGAGTATCGTTGACGAACTTGACGACACAGTTCCAATCCAGACATCCCGGGCATCATCCAATCGGTAATCATCAGATCAATCTTCGGATGATATCGTAATTTATCTAGTGCCGCTTTCCCACTTTGCGCTTCGATTACTACATATTGTTGTAACGATAAAATGTTATTCAACACCCGTAAGTTCACCGGATCATCATCTACGATCAAGATCACTTGAGTATGGTGTGAATGAGATAGCTCATCCTCTTTATTGATCAATGGCTCTTTCTCACGTTGGAGTACGGGTTTGCTTTTCGAAATAGACTGTTTCACTTCAGGTGGAGGGGTCATCGGTTGAACAGTAGTTATCATTTCTTTGGTCACCGGTACATCGGCAGTAGGCAATGTAACTGTAAATGTAGATCCTTGACCAAGAATCGATTCTACCGTGATCTGTCCATCATTTAATTCCACTAACTTTTTGGTAATACTAAGTCCAAGCCCTGTGCCTGCGTAACTTTGCTCGGATAGCCCTAAGCCTTGTTCGAACGATTTGAAAATATCTTCATACCGATCTGCTTCAATTCCTATTCCTGTATCGACTACAGCAAACGTAACATACCCTGCACCGACTTCAACAATAAAACGTATCTCACCTTGCTCTGTAAATTTCACAGCATTGCCGAGCAAATTATAAAGAATCTGACTTAACCGATCTTCATCGGTATATAAAGGAGGCACATATTCAGGCCATTCTTGGATAAATACAATCTGCCGTCCTGCGGCCGTATAACTAACAATCTCCAGCACCGATTCAGCAATAGTTCGTAGATTAACTGCTTTGCGATCCAATAAAAGATCACCATTTTTCAACTTGGAATAATCCAAAATATCATTGATCAATGCGGCAAGCTTATGCCCTGTCGACGATACCACTATTAATTGCTCGACTTGCTTATCTTCCAGAGGCCCTGCGGCTCCTTCGATCAGTGATTCGGTCATATTAATCATGCCATGCAGCGGTGTACGAAGCGCATGCGAAGTATTTGCAATAAATTCATTTTTCAATTCATCTAATGTCAGTAATTGCTGAGATAGATTTTCAATTTGCTGAAAAGAAAGGGCAAATTGTCGACCGATCATCAGACACTGTGTAATCACAAAAAATAGTACTTCGATAGGAATAATAGCTGTATTATCTATAATTCCGCGCAAGCTAATGATACTGATAATAGCGACAACCGCCAGACTATGCACACTTAGAAGCATCGACTGACTATGCGGTTGCTTCCTGATCACTGCTCTGACTACGATATAGATTACATACGCAATCGTTAGTAGATTACAGAGGAACCAGATTTGATCTATTTGCGTGAAAAAGGAAGTCGGTGTAAACACACTCATCGCTAGTAAAACAATGCTCATGATCCGATAACTACGTAATACAAGCACATGCGCTACATTGGGCAAAGATTTACTCACATAAAACAGCAAACAATAATAGAAAATCACCGAACAACCCAGTTGAACACGTAACACCAGTTCATACGACAGTTCTGGCGATATCATACTGAATAACTTTTCTCCGTGAGTTAATACATGTAGAAAAGCAGCAATACAGAAAAATCCAAGATAAAGTAAGGTCTGATCTTTGCGTCGCATCTGATACAGAATCAATACATACAGACCCGGAAGTAAAAAGCCCCCCATGACAGCGATATCGCTAATAATAGAAATTTCACGTTCTTTTGTAATAGCAGTCATATCGCCAAAGTTAATCGGATAAGCGATACCACCAGAGGAATAACTATAATTCGATACTTGTACAACCAGATCAACAGTATTGCCATCGATAGGAACCCATGTGTTATAAGGCACATTGTTAGGGACTGTTGTTGCCGCTGTTGTACCAGGTGTTCCACTGGAACCTACCCGTTGTCCATTAATAAAAATGCGATGAGCAGTACGAATATTTTTGACATGAATCCCGTATAAACGTTCTGCTTGTTGCTGATCTCCTACCAGAATACGTAAATGGTAAGTAGCATATCCAAAAGCAGAGCTACCGTTTTTTTGCATGACTTTGTTCCACGATTGAGGGACTTGAATCGGTTGCGCGGGAATATTTATTTTCGCTGATGCTCCATTTTGAAAATCTTGAGGGTTCAGAAATACAGAGGGATAGATATCCCATTCGCCATTTAGCGACACAGTACCGTTGGTACTATAATCCCATTGGCGTAAATCTATAACTCCATGTTGTGCGACAGGATGATCTATTTTATCGACAAGATATTGCCGGATAAATCCGTATACAGGCGCAGCGATTAGCAATAGTACGATTAAGGGCACTAGCCATTGTTTTTTCATAACGGCTCCTTCGTCTTCTAATATCTTGTGTCTATGTAAAGCGGATATTGCATCTTTGTGCAAATTTTATGCATGTCCTACTCTATATAACGGTTGAAAGGATCCAGAAATGTTGGTTTTGAAACAAAAAAATTCAGTATTTTTGCTAATTATTCAATATGTTTGATTTGGTGTATGTTAACTATAGAGACATAGCCTACGAGGAGGAATACTTATGAAAGCAGTTGTTATCGAACAATACGGTGAAAAAGAAGAACTGAAAGAAATGAATGTTCCTGATCCTGTACCCGGAGAACATCAAGTCGTCGTCAAATTAAAAGCAACTTCGATCAACCCGATCGATTGGAAATTACGTGCAGGTTATTTAAAACAGATGATGGATTGGGAGTTCCCGATTATTTTGGGATGGGATGCTGCTGGTGTAATTACAGAAGTCGGTTCTGCGGTAACGGAGTGGAAAATAGGAGACGAAGTATTTGCTCGTCCGGAAACAACACGTTTTGGAACCTATGCAGAATATACGCTTGTGGATGATCATTTATTAGCAGCGTTGCCTGTGAGTGTGACTTTCCAAGAAGCCGCTTCTATTCCACTCGCTGGACTTACTGCATGGCAAGCACTGTTCGATCATGGACAATTGCAAGCTGGTGAAAAAGTATTGATTCATGCAGGTGCAGGTGGCGTAGGAAGTCTAGCGATTCAACTTGCCAAAAATGCAGGTGCACATGTCATCACTACAGCTAGTGAGAAAAACAAAGAGTTCGCCACATCTCTAGGTGCAGATGAAGTGATTGATTACAAATCGACAGACTTTTCCGAAGTCTTGTCCGATATTGATTTGGTATTTGATACCATGGGCGATAAGATTCAAGCAGATAGCTTCAAAGTACTCAAACCGGGCACTGGACGCTTAATTTCTATCGTAGGTGAACCGGATGAGAAGTTAAAAGCACAATACGATGTGACTGCTAAGTCGATCTGGTTAGAACCTAATGGCGAGCAATTGCAAAAGCTAGGTTTATTGATGGCTGAAGGCAAGCTTAAAGCAATCGTAGGCACTGAAATTCCTTTCTCTGAAAAAGGACTACAAGAAGCTCATGAATTAAGTGCAACTCATCATGCTAAAGGCAAAATTGTAATCACGTTCGAATAGAAACGGTGGTGCAATAATCTATGGGATGGTTAAATCCAGCAACCGTATTTTCTGACCCTTTATTTCGCTTGGTCTGGTTCATTGAATTACTGATATTGTTATTTGTGATTTTGACAGGTTCACGCTTTTCTCGTAAAAGCTGGATCGGCACAACGATTCTGTTGGTCTTGGGGTTAAGCGCACTTCTCCCCGGTTACATTTATCAATTAACAAATCCTGATCGTGTCGGTGCATTGATCGATATTCCATTGTTACTGATGTTTCCTATTATGCTGGTCAGTGTTTTATGGGCGATCATCATTTGGATCTATCGCTGGCGTATCCGTCAACGTTCACGAGTTACACAGACCTAATTTAAACCAAAAACCTCTTATATCGGCAACTCGCCAAAGTAAGAGGTCTTTGGTGTACTCTATTTTCAAAGTCATGACCAAAAGCACCAGACTTTAGTTGTCTTTTTGCAATTGCTCTACAGTGGTACGTATAATTAACTGAAGAGCACGTGACATAAGATTGATAGGTAGTGTTGGTAAGCTTGGCTTGTGAAGTGCCATTTCGGTAGACGCGGGAAAATGCACAAATCCTGCGAGTACACCCGGACTGGATTGCTTCACATAATCGAGAACACCATACATCACGTTGTTGCAGATAAACGTCCCTGCGGTATTGGAGATCACAGCTGGAATGCCATTTTCAATCAATCGATCTGTTATTTGACGAATCGGTAACGTTGAAAATAATCCGTCCGGTCCATTGGCTCGAATCGGTACATCTTGTGGACGTTCATTGCGATTATCTCCATAGCTCGAAGCTTCAATATCTTTGATATTAACAGCAATACGCTCCAGATTGACTGCGGTACGTCCAGCTGCAAGTCCGCAAGCGATAATAATATCCGGCTGAAAACGTTCCACTTCAGCAAGCAGTAACTCTACACACTCATCATAATGTACAGGTAACAATATCGTATGCAGTTCTAACGAAATATCGGTAAACGAATGATCTTCCATCGCTTGTACTAAAGATTGCGTAGGATTAATCGTATGACCGCCAAACGGCTCAAATCCAGACAATAACAGTTTCATTATTTACAGCCCCTTTTCGCTTATGGTATGTGTAGAAAACATGGTTATTAGGAAGATATCAGACCTTTTGTTTCTCTACAGTTTACATGAAGATGACCAAGTTGGACATTGACATTTAAAATGAATCCGTTACAATTAAAGTATACATTTTTAAAAATTAAATTTTGCAAAATCATTTTTAAAGGAGATGGAATAGAATGTCAGTATACGATTATTCAGCAACAACGATTGATAAAGAAGAAAAGTCTCTTGCCGATTACAATGGGGATGTACTCCTTATCGTAAACACAGCAAGTGGTTGCGGTCTAACTCCTCAATATGAAGGTCTGCAAAAATTATACGATACTTATAATGAACAAGGATTCAAAGTGCTTGGTTTCCCTTGTAACCAATTCAAAGGACAAGAGCCAGGAACAGAAGAAGATATCAAATCATTTTGTCAGGTCAACTACAATGTTAGCTTCCCATTGTTCTCCAAAGTAGATGTGATCGGTGAGACAGCTCATCCATTGTTCCAATATCTAGTGAATGAAGCTCCTGCACCTTCTCGTACGGGAGAGATCGAATGGAATTTTGCTAAGTTTTTGGTTGATCAAAAGGGAAATGTGGTTAAACAATATCCATCACGTCTTGATCCAGCAGAAGTTGAAAGTGATATTAAAAAAGTACTTGCTGGTGAAAAATTAAACTAATTGTATGCTGAATACAATTGTTAAATTGTGGTAACATAAGGATGAAGCACTGTTTTCACACTATCTAACTGGAGGTCGATGAACAATGGCATTAACATTTATGGATTTGGTAACGAGAGCAAGAAATAATGTACCTGGTGTATCTTCTGAAGAAGCACGCAAAAAAATTAACGCACAACCGGATACATTTATTATTGATGTGCAAGATGCTAAAGACGCTGGAGCTTGTGGTCTAATTCCAAGTAGCGCGAATATCACTTTGGGTATGTTACCAATTCGTGCTGATCTACAATTGCCAGAAGAAATGCGCGATGGTCGTTTGTCAGATCGTTCACGTCCTATTCTAGTTACTTGTGGTGCAGGTGGACAAGCTGCTCTTGGTGCTTATCTTCTTAAAGAAATGGGCTTCACAGATGTAGCTTATATCGACGGCGGAACAGCAGCATGGAAACAAGCTGGCTTTGAAGTTGAAGAAGCATAATTAATCACACAGATTTCTGGTGAATATAGCAATAATAAGAAAGCCTTGAAGATTTATTTCAAGGCTTTTTGTATATCTTATTCGTTGTATATAGATCATCATAGATTGACGATAAGGGTAAATCTTTAGTAGTCCACATTGTAATCGTTATCATTTTCGGATTTTTATAAAAGATATATTGATGTCTATAAAAGATTATTTTTCTAAAAAAAGCGAAATATAGCGATATTTCTGCATATACAGCCTTAATGATCTATTATAACAACTGAGTCTTCTACATTATAGCGATAACCTTCACTTTACTACGTTTAACATCTGTAACTAAATGGGTAATGTTTTTCACAGCCGTACGCAGTCTACGCCGAGATTGGTATCTTTGAGAGTTATGGTCTCTCTTCTTCCTCCGGTGGCAGGTCGTTCGCTTGAAAAGATCAAGGGGGTAATAATAGATGAGTCGCAATGTAACAATGATGCAATTTTTTGAATGGCATGTCGAGGCTGATGGTTCACACTGGAAAAGATTACAAGAGACAGCAAAAGACCTTAAAAAAGCGGGTATCGGTACAGTATGGATTCCACCGGTTACCAAAGGACATACACCGCAAGATACAGGATATGGTGTCTATGATCTGTACGATCTAGGCGAATTTGATCAAAAAGAATCGGTACGTACTAAATATGGTACAAAAAAAGAATTACTGGATGCGATTGCTACCTGTCACCGTCTTGGAATCAATGTATATACGGATCTAGTCATGAATCACAAAGCAGGTGCAGACGAAACGGAAGCATTCCATGTGATTGAAGTTGATCCCAATAACCGTACAGAAGAAATTTCGGAACCTTTTGAAATTGAAGGTTGGACGAAATTTACATTCCCTGGTCGTGGCGAAGAGTACTCTGCTTTCAAATGGAACTACCATCATTTCAATGGTACCGATTACGATGCTCGCGAAGAACGTACCGGTATTTTCCGTATTGCCAATGAAGGCAAGCAATGGAATGAAAATGTAGATAATGAGTTTGGTAACTACGATTATTTGATGTTTGCCAATATAGATTATAATGTTCCAGAAGTACGTGAAGAAATGATCAATTGGGGTAAATGGATGATCGACACCACCCGTTGTGATGGCTTCCGTCTGGATGCAATTAAACATATTAACTATGAATTTTTACGTGAATTTGTAGGTGAAATGATCAACAAACGTGGACAAGATTTCTATATTGTAGGCGAGTTCTGGAATCCTGAATTAGCCGCTTGTCAGGAGTTCTTGGATACAGTTGATTATCAGATTGATCTATTTGATGTATCGCTACATTACAAATTACATGAAGCTTCTCAATCTGGAGCGGCTTTTGATCTTTCGACGATTTTCAACGATACATTAGTACAGACTCACCCTACTCATGCTGTAACTTTTGTCGATAATCATGATTCTCAGCCGAATGAAGCGTTGGAATCTTGGATTGAAGATTGGTTCAAGCCATTAGCGTATTCATTAATCTTGTTACGTAAAGATGGATATCCTTGTGTATTCTATGGTGATTATTTCGGAATCGGTGGCGAACACCCAGTAGAAGGTAAAAAAGATATGCTGGATTGCTTGTTATATTCTCGTTATAACAAAGCCTATGGTGAACAAGATGATTATTTCGATGATGCCAATATTATCGGTTGGGTACGTAAAGGTATCGAAGAAATCGAACGTTCCGGCTGTGCAGTCGTGATGTCTAATAGCGATGGTGGCGAAAAACGGATGTTTATCGGTGAAGAACATGCTGGTGAGATCTGGGTAGACATGACCAATGCTCGTGAAGACCATATTACGATTGAAGAAGATGGTTGGGCAACTTTCTTTGTCAATGGTGGTAGTGTATCGGTATGGGCATTGCCTGAACTGGATATCGATCATGAAAACGATGCTGAAGAAGAACATTGTGTCGCTGTACCGGAAGGCGAAGAACTAGAAGGAACTGTAGTGGTAGATCGTGGTTCTGAAGATTCCAATGATAACGAACCTACACCGACTCACTAATTTTTAAGACAATATGATGTATCACCTAAAAGCGGAATATACTCTTCTTATTCAGAAGAAAGTATATTCCGCTTTTTTTATATATTTATATATTATGCATACGTTATATGATTAAGATTGAAAAGAATGATAACTTACAAATTCAGCTACAGGCTTGCGGTAACCTCGTGGGCGTTGACTAGCGGTGTCTTCTTTGCCGATTGTCATCATCATAACCGGTACATACGTATCAGGCACATGAAGTTCAGTCGCTACTTGTACAGGATCGAAGCCGATCATCGGACAGGTATCCCAGCCTTTTTCTTTGGCGATCAACATCAAAGCCATTGCTGATAGGCTTGCATTGCGAATCGCTTCTTCTTTTTGAAAAACATCGCCTCGATCATTATAAAATTGAATTGTGGATGCTACAGTCTGATCATATTCTTGTTTGCTAAGTATTCCGAGATTGAACATACCTTCGTAGATTTCAGCGGTATGCTCATGGGCCTTAGTATTTCCTAAGACTACAATCACAGCCGATGACGTAAGTACTTTATATTGTTTACCTGAAGCTTCGTACATTTTATGTTTACCTTCAGTATCATTGATCACTACATAATGAACATGTTGCAAATTAAAAGCAGAAGGTGCAAGCTTAACAAGGTTGAAGATTTCCTCTAATTCTTTTTCGGTTATTTGAACATCTGGCAAAAACTTAGAGGCGGATCTTCTTTCTTTGTATACATCCAAAAATTCTCCCAATGGTTTCTCCTTCTTTCTTATAACTAAATTATAGTATATATTATTTTATCGGTTAGTTACCTTAAATATGTATAGCTAAATAAAAAATAATGGAGTGAGACCATGGAAAACTTTAAAGATCGCTTTAGTGAATCTTTTTTACAACATTTTGTCGAGAGTATACAGAGCCATTCTGCTGCCTTTGATGCCGATGTATTTTTCAAGCAGATTTATGATGATCAGTGGCAAGAACTGGCTTTTAAGCAGCGGATACGACATATTGCTCAAGCCATCACTGTAGCGCTCCCTCTTCCTTATGAGCAAGCGATAGATATCTTGATCCAAGTCGCTCCCAGTTGCCGTGGAGTGGAGTATTTATTTTTCCCTGATTATGTAGAGTTGAATGGGTTAGAGTATCTGGATATCTCTATACGTGCGCTAGAAATATTTACAGTATACTCTAGTGCTGAATTTGCAGTTCGTCCATTTATTATAAGGTATCCTGAGCAAATGTTAGCCCAGATGGATCGTTGGATCGTAAGCGATAATGAACATCTACGCCGACTAGCTAGTGAAGGATTCCGTCCACGCTTGCCATGGGCGACTCAGTTACCTTTGTTTATTCAAGACCCATCTCCAACACTTGAACGCTTAACACAGCTCAAAACCGATTCTTCGCTCTATGTACGTAAAAGTGTAGCGAATCATCTCAACGATATGGCTAAAGATCATCCTGAACGAATCGCTAATCTAGCCAAAGAATGGTACGGTCACGATACACATACCGATTGGATTGTACGTCATGGTTGCCGGACACTGCTCAAGCGAGATCATCCTGCTATTTTGGAGTTATTCGGTTATGTAGCCAGTGAAGACGTACATATTGCCAATTTTCATATTCAGCCTACAGCAGTTATGATGGGCGACTATGTAGAGTTTTCTTTTTTATTGATGAATGAATCTTCTACCGATCAATTGCTACGCATCGATTACGAAATTCATCATATGAAAGCCAATGGTAAAAATGTACCCAAACGATTCAAATGGACAGCCAAATCTTTTACACCGGGTAGTCATTTTCTAACTAAAAAACATCTCTTCAAAGAAATTACAACACGTAAGTATTATGCAGGTATTCATTATGTATCGATCTATATCAACGGTGTGGAGCAAGATAAAGCTTCATTTCAACTACAACTTTAACTGCAAAGAGTTGGCTTAGTAGGCTGTCTATTCTCTCTGTCCCCTACTTTCTTTCTTATTATAAAAGTAGATCGTAAACATAAAAAGCAGGCAACCCGTGGAGCTGATCCATCGGTTGCCTGCTTTTTATATTATGCTGTTAGCTGATGATCAGCTAATTATTTTAAAACGCGAATGCGTTCTTCAAGCGGTTTGAACTCTTTGTCACCTGCTGGTGCTGTTGGCTTACCGAATGGCATTTGCGCAACTAATTTCCATGATTCTGGAATATCCCATTCTGCTTTGATCTTCTCATCAATCAATGGATTATAATGCTGTAGTGAAGCGCCATAACCTTCAGCTTCAAGCAATGTCCAGATCAGGTATTGATGCATACCGGAAGATTGTTGCGACCATACCGGGAAGTTATCTTGATATGCTTGGAACTGCTCTTGCATACCACGAATAACAGACTCATCTTCGAAAAATAGAATCGTACCATATCCTGCTTGGAAACTATCCATTTTTTCTTGTGTAGGTGCAAATTTATCAGCAGGTACGATTTCTTTTAGAATATCTGTCGTAAACTGCCATAATTGATCATGCTTTTCACCAAGTAAAACAATCACGCGAGCACTTTGAGAGTTAAACGCGGATGGTGTATGTAATACCACCTCTTCTACAATCTCTTGAATACGTTCGTCTGAAGTCACCGCTTCTTTGCTGATACCGTAAATACTTCTTCTGTTCTTCATTGCACTAAGTATATCTGGATTCGTCATTACAATCATCCTCCTTCAATCAAATTGAGTACGGAATGTGAATTGTTGTGCTCCTATGTTATTTACCCATTGTGATGAAAAACTATCAGTAACCTACAAAAATAAAGAAACAGCGAGAGAACTCGCTGTTTCTGATCTGTGCTTATTTTTGATATTGACGCATACTTAGCAATACTTTGACAGCTTCTGCTCTTGTAGTTGCATCTGTTGCTGCAAATGTATTATTGCCTTTACCGGATAACAATTGAGATTGTTGCATAGCTACAACAGCAGCTTGAGCCCACTTCGGAATCTTCGCTCCATCAGCAAAAGAAGGTGTAGCCTGACTATTGATATTCAACTGCAATACTTTTGATACGATCACAGCCATTTCTGCACGTGTTACCGGAGCATTTGGACGGAATGTGCCTTTAGCATCCCCTTGAATAAATCCAGCTTGTACCGCACGTGCAATCGCTGATTTTGCCCACGAACCTATAGAGTTCTGATCGCTAAATGATAATACTGCCTCTTCTTGACTAGTAGACAATCCATTCATGATCATCACCATAAATTCAGCACGCGTAACCGGTGCACCCGGCTTAAATGTACCATCAGTATAGCCTTTCACAAGCCCTTCACTGACTGCTTGTTGAATCATCATTTCTGCCCAATGACCTTGGATATCTGTTAATGCAGTCGCTGTAGGTACTGCCACAGGCTCAGTCACCGGGGGTACAACAGGCGTTACAGATTCGGATACGTTAGAAACAAATACTGCATATTTCGTAAAATGATCCACCTGTGTACTGATTTGATTACCATTTACTTGAGAGTTGCCTGTCGATATCCAGATTTTCTGATTTTCATCAAAATAGAATACTCCGACTTGCTGATTAGGCTGTACCATCGCTGAATTAAAGGCGAATGTTAATGTAATCGGTATGCTGAAATTTTGAGTGAAATTTTTATTAAGTTCATAAACACGACTGACTAATGTATTCAGATTGGTCATTAAATTAGCAGGCTCTGCAATCGGAACAATCGAAAGATTCAATGGTTGATTAATCGAGCCTACTGGAATACGAATAGAAATATCGTTATCTAAGCTTACTTCACCTGCTTGATCTTTAGTTAAGAGTAATAGCCCATTGGTAGACACTTCTTTGTCCGGTACTGAAGTTCCACCTGAACCTGTGCTATTAGAAGTCGAATCTTCTTTCTTTTTCCATTTCGCTTGTAACATGATATTGGAATTGATCGCTGTTGTATCAAAATCGAACGGGATCGTC
Source organism: Paenibacillus sp. CFBP13512 (assembly GCF_005233705.1). Lineage (NCBI taxonomy): Bacteria > Bacillati > Bacillota > Bacilli > Caryophanales > Paenibacillaceae > Paenibacillus > Paenibacillus sp. CFBP13512. Next base: position 57,533 of record NZ_QGAD01000009.1, read on the forward strand.
AAAGCATTATCCAGATACCAATTCACAAAGGTGTATCCTGAACGAGTCGGCGATGTAGGAGCTGTGATTTTACCTCCGTGATTGACAAAAATATCATCGATCGTAGATCCACCATAGGTATTGAAACTAACTGTATAGACCTGATCTGACCAGTCTGCATACAATGTCATATTCGACGTAATTGGTGTCTGACCGAAATCGAATAACGTTGTTAATGTAGCGTCGGTATACCAGCCAACAAAAGCATATCCAAATTTGGTTGGAGAAGCAGGAGCGATGATCCTGTCTCCATAATCCACATTGATATTCGCTACAGCACTGCCTCCATACGTATCAAAGCTTACAGTATACGCATTTTTGCTCCATTTACCGTACAAAGTGATATTGTCGGTTATCGCTGTATTCCAATCGTACAATGTTGTTCGAGCTGCATCACTATACCAACCTGCAAAGGTATAGCCTGACTTGATTGGATCGGTAGGCGATTTCACTAATGATTGATAATTCACCAGTTGATCGCTAATCAGTGATCCACCATCGGTATCAAATGTACCTGTATACGGCTTAATAAGCCATTTTGCATACAAGATCATATCCGTCGTGATCGGCATACTTGTAAAATCAAATACCGATTGAAGTTGATTATCTGTATACCAGCCTGCAAAAGTATATCCTGTACGTTCAGGTGCTACAGGTGGTATCGCTAATTCTTTATAATTGATCATTTGATCGGTTACGACTGTTCCGCCGTTAGTCTCAAAAGAGAGCTTATACGCATTGACTGACCATTTAGCATATAAAGTGATATCTGTATTGATTGGTGTAGTAGTAAAAGAAAAAGGCTTTGTTTTGGCTTCATCCGTATACCATCCAATAAATGTGTATCCTGATTTGGTCGGATCAGAAGGCGCAGAAGCTAGACTTTGATAATCAACTGCCATATCAGCAATCGCTGAGCCGCCGTCACTATTAAAGGTCAATGTACGCTTAAAATAGACTTTAAAGGTGATCGTGGTTTGGTTACCTGCAAGATCAGTTACGACTAATGTATGATCTCCTTCGGTACTTACTGTATCTCCATTATTAAAAGCGATGTTGTCTAATGTGGCTGTTCCTTCATTGAATTGAATCTGAGGAGCCGTAGAATAGGACATATTAGAGGCTACACCGGTAATAACAGGCTTGGTCTGATCTATTGTGAATTTCACGGTAGTACTACCTATTTCATTCGTAACAATAAGAGTATATATACCGTCTGTAGTTATAGACGTACCTTTGCCAAAGTTAACCCCATTTAATGTGGCTGTCCCTTCATTAAAAGTTGGTGTAACCGTATTTGCGTATACACTGTTGTTCGTGACTCCATCAATAACTGGAGTATATCCTTGTAACACTGTAATATCTACTCGTGCTTGTCTACCACTACTTGCATTCGCACCTGTATAAAGAAAGGAATCATTTCCTACATAACCAATAGTGGGTGTATATACAAAAGATCCATTTGGAGACATTGTCACTTGTCCATGTGCAGGTGGTTGCTGAAGACCTACACTGATAACATTTTGATCATTTGTTAATACATTTCCGGTCTGACTCTTATTTTGTGACACAGAGTAAGAGTCATTATTAACGACCGGCTGAGGCTGGTCTGTTGTCAGTGAAGGATACAGGCCTTCTGGAACTATATAATAATTTAATTGTGCTTGATAACCTCTTAAATCAGGCACGGCAAATACAGTCTGATTATTACCACCAAATCGGTACTCTAAAAGAGAATATAATACATTATTCTGATTCATAGATAAAAGATTGCCTGTTGCAGATAATAAATTATTACCAACTACAGGTACGAGGTAGGGAATAACTTCTCCTACATATTCATCACCTGTACCATTTTCGGCTTGAAATGAAGGATCTGTAGATATAGCATACTTTACATTGGGTATTAGATCCGTAAGCACCGGCAATTGGAAAGTATTCGTTGCATCTCCACCAAATTTTGTACCGATCATATTATACAAATCAGTATAGGATTGAATAGATAGCGTTTGCCCTTGTAGAGCTTTCCAACCTGTTGGAACAAAATAATAAGGGAAAAGTCTCACTTCACCTAATGTGGAATTAGATGATCCACTTAGACCTTCATCACGACTTGGAAAAAGACCATTTAGTGCGATATAATAACCCATTCCTACGGGTGCTTTGCCTGTTAAGTTGGGTACTTGGAAGGTCGTCCGCCCATCTCCACCAAATGTTGTACCGAGCAAAGCGAATAAAGCTGAATTTTGATTAATTGGTAATGATTGTCCCGCTGCATACACCCAACCTTTTGGAGCCCGGTCATAAGGGAATAATTGGATTTCTCCTACATAAGGGATTGTTGCAGCTGCATGTGCACTTTGATTGATTCCAAGCTGGGCTGGAACACTACTGATGACTAAAACGATAATCATCCACACCATAATTACTTTTTTACTTAACGTTATCCCCACTAATTCATCCCCTACGTTTCTCATATTCGAAAGTGTGTTTACTGCCTGTTACTTGCCTTATGATGTATACATTTCGTAACCTTTCACTTTATCTCAGTGTAAACGATATCGACTAGAAAAAGTATCAAATTTTATCCTAAATCTAAAATAAATTGTATAATTATAGGTTTTCATTTATAACATTCACTTTATTAATTAAATAACGAAAAAAATATAACTTATTATGTATTTTTTAACTATTTATAGATAGCATTAGAGTCTCTATTTGTTTAACAACGACTTTGATTCGTTTATATACATAGAACAACATCAAGCGTACAGACAGGAGGATGACGATTGTGATTGAAATCGGACTTACAGGATTTGGAGATCATCCTGAACTCTATGGCAAAATCAAAGCCCCTGAACGATTACCTACGTATAGTGAACATTTTCCTATCGTTGAAATAGACAGTTCATTTTATGCAGTTCAACCTGTCAAAAATGTAACCAAATGGGTCGAACAAACGCCGGATCATTTCGGGTTTGTATTTAAAGCGTATCAAGGCATGACCGGACATTTACGAGGGAAAAAGAATTATTTCGATACGAAAGAAGAAATGTTCCAAGCATTCCATGTGTCTTTGCAACCTGCGATTGATGCAGGGAAGTTAAGGATGGCGTTATTTCAATATCCACCGTGGTTTGAATGTAATCGGGAAAATGTAGATACGCTACGCGAAACGCGTGAATTAATGGGTGATATTCCTTGTGCTTTAGAATTCCGTAATCAGACTTGGTATATGCCCGAATTCCGAGAAAAGACACTGGACTTTATGCGTAAAGAAGATTGGATTCATACGATTGTCGATGAACCGCAAGCTGGCATGGGCTCGATTCCGATCATTACAGCAGCCACCTCGAAGCAAGCGACCTATGTACGTATGCATGGACGCAATGTAGATGGTTGGCATAAGAGCAGTGATCCTAACTGGCGCAAGCTCAGATATCTGTATAAGTACAGCACAGAAGAATTAATCGAATGGCGGGATCGACTGCTAGAGATTCAAAATCAGTCAGAACATGTCTATGTCGTGTTCAACAACAACTCTGCTGGCGATGCGACTCCTAATGCCAAAGAGTTAATTGAACTATTAGCTGATCACAACGTGTTGTCTGAAAAGCATGATATTGGAAGTTCTTCATCATAATATATTTTAATGTAGTTTGTATCCCTATTCTGCATACGTAAAAAAGTATTATTTTCAATAAATGGCTTGAACCCCTAACAAACAAAGCGTATAATCAAAGTATAAAAAAGATTGTACAGATGTTGGTAGCACCTGCACAATCTGGCAACAGACCCGCATTGAAGAGCGGTCAGCAACTCCAACATAGTGATCTACTTACAAAAGAAATAGACCCATACCTTGGGGAAGGCGGTCTATTTCTTTTTGTTTTGGTTAATTGCCATAGCTATACTAACAACTAAGCCCAGTAATGTAACAATAAATATACCGAACTGAATCATTAATGTGAGTGTATCTTTAACCTCCACAAGCATCACCTCCTTTCAAACTTGCAACATCATTAGTTACAAAAGTCTGATTACAAAGGAGATTAGCCGACCGCCTATCTCTGCTATTCTGTTGTTATTTGGAGTATATCATAATTAACGTAAAAAAGTCATATCTCTTCATAAGAGATATGACTTTTTGTTGGGTATCACTTATGAAAATAAATCAACAGCATCTTGCGGTACATATGTCTGTACACCATTATGAATTACATTTCCTTTGAGCTTCACCGTTTTGCCGTTCCAGTCTGCTGTATTTTTAAATACAGGCAAGCGTAAGGTATCATTTCCTTTGGTTACTACGACAACCGGGTTACGCGCATCCGTAGCATCCCATTTGACGGTAGCGCCTTTAGCAGCAAATGCTGTTTTGGCAGGAACAAATAATTGTTTCGATATGTTAGCAAGATCCACTTGCAATGCAGAAGCCATATAACCTGCGATGTCGCTATTTTCAACAACACCTGTTAATTGTACTCCGCCCGGTGCATACGAATACAGAGCCACTTCGCCACCTGTATGACCGCCTGTTGTCCAGCCGATATGAGCACGTTTGCTAATCATTGGACCTACAGCATAATTCATTTTACCTTTTTCTGCTGCTTTGATCGTAGCGATTTCTTCTGCTGTGAGATCAGTGATCCCGTAGTATTGTTTCATGACTGCTTTGATATTGGTACGTTTACTATTGAACTTCGATTCCAGCCCTTCTCCTGTCGCTTTCGCTTTTTTCAAAGGAGCGATAAAAGTAGACAAAGGTTCTTCATCATACGTTCCTGTTGTGCCTGCATCACCAATCGTAATTCCGCCGTTACCATGATCGGTCGCTGCAATCACGAGTGTATTCTGATCGGCTTTGGCAAATGCAAGTGCTTTGGCAACCGCATCATCAAACGCATTGACTTCACTAATAATCCCGATCGGATCATTCGCATGAGCAGCCCAATCGACTTTACTACCTTCTACCATCAAGAAGAATCCTTCTTCATTTTGGGAAAGTACTTGAATCGCTTTGTCTGTCATTTCAGCAATACTCGGTTGCTTCACAGGATCACGATCCATATCGTTTGCCATCGCTTTGTCTGCGAACATGCCCCATAATTTGCCTGACGTGGAAGCTTTCAATTCTGCTGTGTTTTTAACGATGTTGTAGCCAGAATTCGCAATCACTTTAGTCAAATCCTCACCATCTTCACGACCTGCTGGTGTAAAGTACGTCGCTCCACCTCCAAGCACCACATCCATGCCTGCATACACTTGCTGTTCGCTCAGTGCATCATAATTGCTACGATCTGGATAGTGAGCACTGAAGTCTGCTGGAGTCGCATGCATAATCTCAGAAGTAGCGATAATGCCTGTGGATTTCCCTGCCAATCGTGCGGCTTCTACAATATTAGCGACAGGCTTTTTAGCATCACCAGGTGCTAATTTGGGAAGACCCGGCATTGTATTTTGATCAGGCAATACGCCTACATAACCGGTATGTGATTTGAATCCTGTTGCAAAAGCAGTTCCTGCTGGAGCTGAATCGGCAATCGCCGCATCCGCAGAATATGTACGCACAAGTCCACTTGCCATTTCATCCAATGCTAATGCTTTGCCTCCGTTATACCAGCGAGTTAACGTAGTACCATCCATACTCATACCATCTGGAATCAGCATGATTACATTTTTGGCACGAATCTCTGGCTGTTCTTTGGTTGCTGCGCTGACAGTTCCTCCCGAAAGACCTAGCAATAATGAAACAGCCAGTGTACCTGCTGTAATCGTAACTTGAAGGTGGTTCCATTGATGTTTTTTGATCATCTTAAAAATAACAATCATCCCCTTTTTTCTTGGTCAACAGGATGATTGTAGCAATCAATTATCAATAGAAAATCTTTATTACGTGTGATTTGTGTTAAAATCAGACTCAATCATTCGCTCTATATTAAATATTTTAAATTATATGTCATTATTCAAATATACCTTATAAAACCTTTTATACAGACACTATTTACACATTATTCACGATTTTTTTGTAGGTTTCGATAGCACTTGCGCGAGATATTTTAAGATCTACAATCGCATTTTTTTGAGGTTGATGAATTTCTTTCGCAGATAAGTCATTTAACTCTGGCATCCACTCTCGAATATATTCGCCTTCTGGATCATATTTAGTCGACTGAGTCACTGGATTCACGACACGGAAATAAGGAGCCGAATTAATTCCTAATGAAGCACACCACATCCAGTTCCCTCGATTAATCACATTATCATAATCCAATAATTTACGACGGAAATATTGCTCTCCCAGTGTAAACGGACATTGTAGATTTTTGGTCAAAAACATACCTGATAAAATTCGCAAACGGTTGTGTATCCGACCTGTTTCATTTAACTGTCTCATCGAAGCATCAATAACTGGAATACCCGTCTTCCCTTTGTACCATGCTTCAAAGTGCTGATCGGTTAATTCAGATAGATCATACTTGTGTTCATATTTGAAATAATGCTCATCATAGATCGCCTGATACAAATAGAAATCACGGAACGAAATCTGGCGTACCCATTCTTCATGCCCTTGTGCTCGTAGCGCATCATCCAACATCTGCCGAATCGATATTGCCCCGATGGTCACATGCGGATTCAGGTCACTGGACGGATCAATACTGTAATAGTCCCGTTCTTCGCCATAATTCACCATTTTGCTTTTGATAAACGTCTGCAAGATCGGTTCAGGATCTTCGGCTGGCTCATACTCTTCCAATGCAAAAGGCAACTCAAATTCTGCCGGTAATGTGAGTTCAGCACGAGAGACATTTAAGTCTTTGAGACTGATACTCGACGCATGATTCGGATGCTGATCGAGAAAGTCTAACCATTTGCGGTGAAAAGGAGCAAATACTTTATAAAAGCCATCTTTGCCTGTAAAATCAGTAAACTGCTCGACATCGATTAACATATGATCCACCAATAAAGTAAACGCAACATTGGCTTGATCTGCGACGGCTTTTAATTTGCGATCACGGTCTTTAGCATACGGAGTAAAATCGCGGTGGGTCACCACTTCGTCAATATCGAACTTATTCAACACATGCTCCAATACCACTTCAGGCTGTCCATAAACGATATGTAGTGTTTTATGCTGACTTTGATACAACTTCTGCAAACGATGGACATGACGAAGAAAATTAACCCCACTATGCTCTTTTTCTCTTCCTTTTCGCAATAAAAAAGGATCGATAATGAGTAGATGTACACTTTGTGCTTCAGCTTCATGAATATAATTAAATCCGACCAAATCGTGTATACGCAGGTCTTTGCGATGAATAAATAATTTCAAAAGGAATTCCTCCTATAATGTACTTCTGCTACTCTTTATTAGGCATTACCCTTTTGGCGTACTTTCATTCATGCGATCAAGGATTTCAGACAACGTCATATCTGTCATCGATACCAATCGTAGATCATGATGTTCAAAGGGTAAAAATGAAGTCACTGGATTGGGCACAATCGTACAGCGTAATCCAGCTGCTTTGGCTGCGGTTAATCCATTTAACGAATCTTCAAAAGCCAGTGCTTCAGCAGGTGCAATACCCATAGCTGTTACCACTTGTGTATACAATTCAGGATCAGGCTTCACCCGGGTCACATCATCACTGGTGCGAATCACTTGAAAATAATCGACCAATCCCAATCTTGTCAAAAAGCGTTCGATCCATGCTCGATTGGAACTGGTAGCAAGCCCTATGTTCAATCCCAATTGCTGTGCTTCTTCTAAATATTCTTTTACCCCTGCACGAGCTTCCAAATTCTCCATCTTCTGTTGATGCAAAAGACCTACTGCTTTGTCGATTTCTACTGAAATGCCCGGTTGCTTCAACGTTAGATCGATATAATCAAGAAACTCTGTGCCATGCGTGCCGATACTTGGAGCGAATTGTTCTAACGCAAGCTCCATCTTATAGCCGCGAAGCACCTCCTGATAACATTCAAACCATACACTTTCTGTATCCAAAATCAATCCATCAAAATCAAACACTACGGCTTTAATCATCTGTTCTTCCTCCTTGAGTATACGTATCTATTTTTATCTATACACACAACGTTTTTGTTGGTCAATTGTGCTATAAGGGCATGCTCTTTTGTTCTTAAACATTTTGTCTGTTGGTGTAATCTTTTGTCAAACGATTTGTAGCGATTGTTTAAATGGTAATGCTGTCGGGTAATGTTAACTATCAGCGAGTTCGAGCTAAAGCATAGACGACTTGTTGATCATTTAAAAATCATTCCTTTATATTAAATACAAATTCATTCTATTTGAACAGGAGATGTTAATGATGAGTAACGATAACGGTTTGGGCGATAAAGTAAAAGGTGCAGTATCTAAAGCTAAAGGCGAAGTGAAAGATCAAGTAGGTAATGCTACAAATAACTCTTCTCTACAAGCTGAAGGTAAAGTAGATAAAGCTAAAGGCGCAGTACAACAAAAAGTCGGCGAAGCAAAAGACGATCATAACCGCCACTAAGATTATTTTTTAGAACAATCCCCTATAGCATATACATGAACAAATACATTTTTATATAAAAACTCACCCCATTTCATATGAGGTGAGTTTTTTTGTTGATCTTTAATTGGTCTTATTCGTTCTCTTTTACAAAGGTGCCCGAGTCCATCACAATCACATGTGTAGAAGCATCTACATCTTGATCATCATATACGGTATGAATCGTATCCGCCGATGGAAGCGGATGATCAGCATCTACTCGATAAAACACACCATATTCGTTATAGATTGTACCTACACGGTTTTGAAGTTCTTGCATTTGTGAAGAACTAACTACTTGTGGGTCTTTAAAATCATTAGTGCTTGCAAAGCTATGAACAGCCACTCCAGCCGTCAAAACCACTATACTTGCTACAGCAATACAACTCAGTTTCTTGATTGCAATCATCAATAGATCACCAACTTTCTTGATATGTACTTTCTAAATTTAACATTTATTAGAAAATAATCAAATAATTTAAAAATTAACTGTCGTTTCATAATAAGATTTTTACGATTTTTCTTTACGATCTAAAAGTAAAAGAAGCACAAATACAACTAAAGCAATCAAAACAAAATACATATTTTCAATCCAATCCATTTTACTTAACGTACCTGTAAAAAAGCGATACAGCACAATCAAAATACCTGATACAACCATAGACAAAAATAAAGCTTACGATCTTTTTTTTCATAAATAACGTTTGCATCCATATTGTTATATTACGATCTGATTGTTATGATTGGATGCCCTTTCTTCTAGTTTCTTGAAGTGTTCATTCTAAACTTATCGCTTATGTAAATCAAATACCTGAATAAACAAAAAAGACCCGGGAATCCGAGTCTTTTTTTGTTTCTATCTATATTGAAGTTCTTATTTAACCCATTGTACGATTTCGTCTAAGCCTCTTCTTGCTTTAGGACGCAATTCTTTTTCGGTACGGTAACCGAAAGCAGCCATTACACTGACGCCGTATTCGCCGTTACCCATTAGACCTGCATTGCTCAAAATTTGTTCTACCGCTTCTTTTTGGAAGCCTTCGATCGGGCAAGAATCGATACCGATCTCTGCCGCAGCTGTCATCATATTACCTAGTGCAATATAGGTTTGTTTGGAAGCCCAGTCAAATAAAGCACGTTCGCTTTCAAGCAAGTTCAAGTCTCTTTCTTGGAACTCTTTATAACGAGGAAGAATCGTCTCGAACATTTCTGCTGGCATTTGCTTCACTTCGATCATTTGATCACGCAAATAAGCTGAATCATAACGAACATCGTTACGTGCCAAAATGACAACAAAGTGACTTGCTGTTGGTAATTGACCTTGTGCACCCCAAGTAAATTCACGCAATTGCTCACGTAATTCTTGGTTTTGGATCACAAGGAATTTCCACGGCTCTGAACCGACAGAACTTGGTGATAGGCGACCTGTTTCCAAAATAAACTCAAAATCATCTTCTGAAATTTTTTGTTCAGGATCAAATGCTTTTGTCGCATGTCTTGCTTCATATGCTTGTAGAATCTCTTGTTTGCGTTGTTCTTTATTCATGGATATCTCTCCCCTATGGATGTTATTGATTATCTATAATAATATGCACGTTATATAACATACTTACTTTTAAATACCAAAGATAGTATACCGTTTATATGCGTTGTAGTCAATTGGATCACATTCAATTTGTAACGATTGGTTTAATATATACATAAGCTTGTTATTCTACAAGTCAGATGATACTTCAAGGAGATGACTTATGAATACATATCCAACAACCGTCCCTCGTACGATTGCACGCTATATCTTTGCACTCTTTTTTATTGGAGCTTGTGTGGCTCACTTTATAGAAGTGGATGGATTTGCTAAGCTATTACCTGAATTTGTACCTTTCAAAAATGCACTGATCATCCTGACAGGAGTGATCGAATTAGCGTTAGCGATTATGATTCTTATTCCAGCTTGGCGCAGACGTGCAGGAATATGGACAGCTTGGTATCTAGTGCTTATTTTTCCTGCGAATATTTATGCTGCTTTTTACCAGATTCCAGCACCAGGACAAGCGTATACCGATCCAGCCGCTTTATGGATTCGACTGATTTTTCAACCGTTGATGATCTGGTGGATTCTATGGTGTACCCGTCCACCTAAACCGCGTACAGATTGAGAAATAGCTGCCCAGAAATGTATGATTAGAATTCATTATCACTTGTATATTCTCTATAAATACCATAAGAAAAAGCACAGGTCACTTGATGATCCCTGTGCTTTTTTTATTTATACATACGCATGAACTTTAGGATTATATTCTTCATAGGCAGTCTGTAATTGATGTAATGTCAACGCACTATCCTCGATAATCGCTTTACGCTTTGCTTTGAGTACAATCTGTTCAATATCTGCAAAGCTACAACCACTGAGTATCGTAGATGCTGTATGTTCTAACGTACCGCTTGTGGCAAACGAACCGATTAGCAATTGAATATAATGCTGACGATCTTGATCGGAAGGCATAGCATAATCCATCTTCGTATCAAAACGACGCCAGACCGCATGATCCAATTCATCGGCTAGATTGGTAGCCGCTACTAAAATACTTTCACCTTCAAACTCATCCATACATTGCAATAATGTATTCACAACCCGTGACATCTCTTTCACTTCATCATTATTATCGCGTGTACGAGCAATCGCATCGAATTCATCTAAAAAAAGCACGCATGGAGAAAGACGTGCAAAATCAAATATTTTGCGAATATTAGAAGCGGTTTCTCCTAGATGACTATGAATAATGGTATCCAGACGAACCAGTACCAGTGGCAATTGCAGACGTTCTGCGATGTAAAAAGCAGTCAGCGTTTTGCCTGTTCCGGGTGGGCCAGACATTACTAATTTGTTAGGCATAGGTACATCTTGTTCAATAAACTTTTCTTTCATATCCAAAATCATCATAAACTCATCTATAATACGTTGATTGCATTCATTCAAAACGATATGTCTTACTTTACGAGCACATTCTTTAGGCATATATACGGTAGCCATATCTGTTCCTTTTGCTTTGGGCAGACGGCTGTTATTTTTGTTTGTTTTATTCATACAATCAACAACTCCTTGCTCCACTTTATTAATAGTAATGATTACTATTAAATAGTTTAACAAGTTTTTGTCCGAAGAACCAGTCTTTTCTTTATTTTCACAAAATCTCTTTGGTTTTTACAATCGTATATTTGCCTGATTGGTTGGTAGCGAACTGTATTCCTTTAGATGTAGCAGTATAGTCCGTTATTTTACCTTTTAGATACTTGTGGGTTCCATCTGGATATTCTGCATAGATTGCTAGATGACTAAGCTCTGATTTGGAAAGTTTCTCTTTCGGCAATGGAAGAACAATCCACACATCTTGTGATTGGTCCCATTCGGAGACGACAAATTCCAAAGACTTACTAAGTGCACCTTGAGGCGCAACTTTCTTCTCGTCGGTACCCAAACTGATCGTGACATCTTCTTTGTCCGATTGTAAAGATGCACTAGGCATCGTCATTCTACCGTGCCAGGCTTGAATACTAATACCCAGTTGTGAATTAGCAAACAATTGTTGTGCACGAGCTGTAAATGTTAATTCAAGCTGTGCAGCAGGTGGCATTTCAGGAGGAGCTGGCATACTCAAGTACGCCATATTTCCTGTATCTCGGCGCAACATATCCACCGTTAGAGCGGCTTCTTTGACATCGATTTTGGCTGTATCTTGCATAGAGGTATTTCCATTGATTTGGCGTTTGACTTGCATGCTAACGGGATGACCTTTTTGATCGGTATGCATCAATGTTTCTGATACAATTGTTGCGACAATCGATTCATAGGGAGAAGTTTCTACCGCCTTATCTTCAGGCATAATATCGGTTGCGCTAGGAGATTCTGTAGGAATCGTAACAACAGGTTCTGATTTATATTCATCTTGAACTTCTGTAAGATTGCCAGATTCATCGGTATTAAGCATCGCATATGCTATATTATCCTGTTGTGGGTCTGTAGAATGTGAGTGTACAGGAAGAAAAGAAGTCGTTGTAATGGCTACAATTGATATGGAAGCCACGATAGCTGTAGGCGTAGAAATCGTTCTTTTGAGTTTTTGGAAAAGTAATTGCACCTTCATACCGTTGACCTCCTTGAGAGATGATACTTTATACTACGTACAAATGTTTAATATTGATTACATTATAATCTATTTTTCCAAATATATCCTTATGATTTCTACTTTTAGTAAATACTTCCTATTCCTAATCTTGCATATTATACTTCCTATTTGCTTGATATGACTCTATTTTGAAGGCGAAATTTGACTCATAATTCCCATTTAGTGTTTAATTTAACTGGGAACGGGTAAATACAAAGGAACTCTCTTTGAGGAGGTACAAACTAATGGGATTTATGGAAAATTGGAAAGCACTTCAGAAGTACTCTGCTCATGCAGCAGAACGGTTTTTGACCATCTATCTGAACACCGAACCAACTGCCAACACCCAGCCGGAATGGAAGCTACACCTCAAGAACGGTTTTAAGAAGCTTGCTGAATACACTGAAGCCGGTGACGAACGTAGACATTTAGACAGCTTACTTGCTCTACAGTCCAAAGTCGAAGAACGCGTAGAAAACAGTCGGAACGATATGAAAAAAGGTCTGATTATCGTAGCGGATTCATCAGGTGGATTATTCTTTTGTGAAAAAGTACAGGTTGGATTATCCAATGCGTTCTATTACGAAGCTGAACCACGATTGGAAGAATTGCATGCGATCACTTCCAAATGCCCTGCTGCTGGAATCGTGCAATTAAGCAGTGATTCAGTGACTATTATTGACAGCTTACTTTGTGAGATTAACAATGAGTATTACTTTGAATGGGATATTGTTAATGATGAGTGGCGTGAACGTCCAAGTCAGAGCACAAGTGATCTGAAGTCAACGGTGAACAAACAGCGGGAAGATTACAAAGAACGTTGGGAAGTCGATCAAGCTCGTTGGGTCAAACGTTTAACTCCTATTATCGAACGTATGGCACAGGAAAAACAGTGGCAAGAAATTATTCTAAGTGGTGAAAAAGCTGCTGCTTCTCATGTCAAAGAAGCTCTTCATACTACAACGTCTATTCATATTGTTCCCAAAAACTTAAATAATATGAAGTCGCGTGAAGTGTTACAAGAAGCTTATGCCGTGCTTCAATCCTAATATAACAATCTGTTAATAAGATATGTGATAGTGAAAATAACAGCCCTCTATTTGGTGGTTTGTAAGCCGTCGATAGAGGGCTTTTTTAGTAAATAAAAATAGGAACATTTGTTCTAATTTAAATTTTGTGGTATGGTGGATTTAACAGTTGGATTTCGTATACACTTAAAAGATACTTCATCTTTTAACAACGTAGATATAACGTTTATCTATTGTGTATATATATGACGATCCAGAGCAAGGAGGAAATACACTTATGCGTATCTATGTTACTGTCAAAAGTCTTGGTAAACGCAAAAATGCGCTGACACGCGAACCTTTGGATATCCCTGTTGCTCCGGCTACCTTACGTGATTTTCTAACCGAAGTGGTCAAAGAAAATGTACGTGCATTTACCGAGCGCCAACAGCATTCTTCACTACTCTCCTACTTAACACCTGATCAAGTTAATGAACAAGGAGAAGCCGGCAAAGTAGGCTTTGGAGTTATACACGATGATCGTACACCCGATGAATCTACGGCGATTGAAGCGGCTTTATTGGCTTTTGAAGATGGATTGTACAAAGTATTTATTCGGGAACAGGAAATCGATCATCTGGATGATGCAGTTCATTTGACTGATGGAGATGATGTGGCTTTTATCCGTTTTACAATGCTTGCAGGAAGCCAATGGTAAGAAAGGGGATTACAAATCATGAGTGAACGCAATTATTATGATGAATATCTTGAACATTTGAAGAAGAGGACTGCTGAACTGACAGAACAACAGCAGCAGATCGCTCAGTATTGTGTACATCTCTATGAGCATACTTATATCACGAACAGTGACGATGAAGTGGATCAACTGAAGCAGATATTAGGGGTAAAAACCGATACCAAGTCGGTATCTTTTGAACCTTTGATTGAAGTTGTGGAACGTTTATCCGATAAAGCTACTGCTGATCTTTTCCGCTATGTGACAGAACATGCAACCGAGTACCCGTATAGTGTTGGTTATACTCGCCGTCCTTATCGCACATCCGATATTTCTTTACATATAGCACCAATCTTATCTCAATTAATCTCTCTCTTTTTCCTAAATGCGTATGAATTTGATCTGCATACGTATTTGACTGAACGTGATTATCCGCTCAGCAAAGATTACCGGGTACAAAAAGAAGCGATTGCTATTCATATCGCTTACGCATGGGATCATGATCAACCTGAAGTGAAAAAAGCTTTGCATGAGATCATTTATGGAGACAATCAGACGGCTCTATTCGATCGCTCAATGATTGAAGGGATGCTGATGAGTCATCAACCGGAAGCATACAACATGATCAGCGAATTGCTGATAGCCGCTCGTCTGCAAGAAGGTCTACGTCAAAGTATTGTCGAGCAACTGGACGAAGGTACTTTGGAAGCCACAATGACTTTACTGCGTACTATTATTGAAAATGATCTCATTCGTTATAGTTCTATCGTGCGTGCATTAGGCACATGGACAGGTATTAATCTGGAAGCGACCAATCCACGCCTATCCAAGCAACTCATCACACAAGCGTATGAAGCATTAACAGACAGCTCCGTACGAGAAGAATGGTTAAGCAGTGAGAATGCTAATCATATCTATATAAGCCTGTGGGCAACTGCTGTGCATGAAGAGCAAGATGTCTATGAACGGATTCAACATCTAATGGATACAGGAGCACGTTATCAGAAGATTGTAGCGCTTTATGTCCTTCGTAATAGTCAAAATAAAGATTTGCGTCTACGTATTGCACAACCTCATCTGGCAGAAGAGGATGATGAAATCCGCTATTGGGTACTTGTGAACTACGATTATGAATGCTACTACTCATGGGAAACGATACACGATATGGCAGCACTTCAACTGGTAGTTCCTCGCACTCCTTTGTTAGAAGATAAACAGGTACGTAGACAAGACTTTGAACATTTCCGCAATCTATTTTCAAGTCTGAATGGACGTGAGATTTCATTCCAGTCGAGCGTGCTTGATTTTGTACAGGTGAGCTATTCTGCTGATCTGCCTATCAAAAAAATGCTGTATCTAGCTGCATATGATATGGATGAACAATGGATCAGTGAAATTTTACAGTTAAAAGATAAATTAAGCCCTGATCTACGTGGAACCATACTACAACATTATCTTTCAAATACAGATATGCCGGAACAACGACAGTTTGTATTTGCTTCACTGTCAGATAAAAGTATGTCTAATCGTGAATTAGCTCTGAAACAAGCTAATAAGCTTATATTGAACGATACGGAATTACAAGATATCGAAAATCTACTCAAACTCAAAACAGGTTCATTGCGTCAAGGTGCGATTCAATTGCTTCTTAATCAACCTGTTGATTCACTAGACACTACAGTTCATCGTTTAATACAAAGTAAAAGCGAATTGCAACGTTTGGCTGGCTTAGAAACGATCAGTGAATTACAAAGCAAACCTGAACGGTCTGAACAGTATGAACGTTTATTACCGTTGCTAGATACCATAGCCAAGCCAACTGCCAAAGAACAAGTCTTGATTGATAAATTAGGATCAACTGATAAATACAATGAAAACAATGGATTTGGATTATTTGATCCTCGAATGATGGATGAATGGTTAAAAGAAAAACCAGCACATCCAGATTTCCTATTGCAACGTGATGTATTTACAATTGAACTGAAGCGCATCACCGATTTTCTACAAGGATTAAACGATCTAATACATGAACATCGAGATCATGAATATACAGTCGAATACTATAGTGGTTATAAAGAAACGCTGTTAATTGGTAATCGACTCAGGGGGAATTGGCAAAATCCGAATGCAGATAGTAAGACTCTGCAAATAGAGCAATATCCTTTGCCTGAAGTGTGGCAACACTATTTACAACAAAGCGATCTTCCGGTTGAAGGAATGATACAGTTGTATCTGTATACCCAATCCGAAATGTATGATCAAACTTTAGATGATCTATACAGCTATTTTATCGATCAAATGGATTATATGGAGCTCGGAAAACATAGATTGTTAGAAGGTTGGCGAAAAACATTTATCGAGTCTATTTATCCGTTAGAACAAATCTTAGAAATACAGACATTCTACCAAACACTTCCATATCGTCAGCAATTAGATGAGCTGATTCATCGCCAACAATTGGATGAGCTGATCCGAGCTTATTTGGAAGATAGTGATAAACAGGCTACTTTCGCTATGGTTCGGGATGCGCTGATTACAATGATCTATACATTCCCACAAGAAAAGTTAAAAGAAGAAAGTGGTCTCTTTAAATTTTTGATTTCACCGTGGCGTTCGTTAGTGCGCAGTCGTCTCTACGATCAAGAATCGTCCATGCAAATGTTCCATATCTTTTATACATTGGAATTTTATTATGGTCAGGATGGTCTACTGGGCACAACGGATTATGCACGTGCTTATGAGTGGGGCAAAATCAGCGATAATGAAATCTATTCCAAAATTATGAGCAGTGATCTCAGTCGCCAGTTTATTCGGGAATTAACATCTCAGAATATTCGATATGCTACTCATATTAATGTAAAAGAATATCCTAAAATGATTCCGATTCGTGATACTGTGCTTGCTCGCATTTTGGAAATTGAACTTAGTCGTGGAGAACTGGTTACTGAAGTGACTTCACTGGCGATGAATATTGAACGTGTAGAAGGCACTGATGTATTTGTACGTATTCTTTCGAATCTGCAAAAAGAAACGTTTGTACGCGGATATATTTACGGGTATGGCAATAGTATTACGAAGAAAGAAACATTCAGTTATTTGCTCAAAAACACGTATCCTTTAGAAGGAGAAGATGAGCACAAATTAGAATCGTTACTTCAGCAATATCCGATAGATGACAAGAAATTATTAGAAGCAGCGATGTATGCTCCGCAATGGATCGAAATCATCGCCAAACATCTAGGTTGGAAAGGTCTACGTAGTGCAGCATGGTATTTCCATGCCCATATTAATGAGACTTTCTCAGCGGAAAAAGAAACGATTGTAGCACATTATTCACCGATCTCTCCACAAGAGTTCAATGATGGTGCGTTCGATATCGTCTGGTTCCGTCAAGCCTATGATGAATTAGGTACAGAACGATTTGATATCTTATATGAGTGTGCTAAATATATCTCAGCAGGCTCGAATCATCGTCGCAGTCAATTATTCGCCGATGCGGTACTTGGTAAGCTTGATCTAGCATCGATTCAACAGTCTGTAGCAGATAAGCGTAACAAAGATCAGTTGCTTGCTTATAGCTTGATTCCACTGGCTTCAGGTACCAAGCGTGATGCTGATATTCGTCAGCGGTATGAATTTATTCAATTGTTCCTCAAGCAAAGTAAAACGTTCGGTGCACAGCGTCGTGCTAGTGAAGGCGCGGTCTCGGCAATCGCACTGGATAACCTGGCTCGTAATGCTGGTTATACCGATGTCACCCGTCTGCAATGGGATATGGAATCACGCAAGTTAGATGATTTACTGGCTTATTTTGAACCACACGCGATTGAAGAAGGTCTGAACGTCTCGCTAGTGATTGATCATGAAGGGCAGACTAGCTTAACAGCGATCAAGCAAGCGAAACCACTCAAATCGGTTCCAGCACGTCTGAATAAAAATGAATATATTATTCGTCTGAAAGAAGTAAAATCCGAACTAACCGATCAATATCGTCGTGCCCGTCAGGAATTGGAACGTTCGATGACCAACAGCACTACTTTTACAGCAGATGAATTGATCAAATTATCACATAATCCTGTTCTTGCTCCACTGGTCAATACATTGGTATTACAGGCAGATCAAGCACTCGGTTATCTTGATGGGGAAGCTAGTCTGTTGCGCAGTCCAGACGGTACCGAGCATCCTTTGCAATTAGAAGATCAAGTGATTATTGCTCACCCTGTCCATCTGTATGAAAGTGGGCAATGGAGTCTGTATCAACGGGATCTATTTGAGCGTCAGCAACGTCAACCGTTCAAGCAAGTATTCCGTGAATTGTATCTACCTAACGAAGATGAACGTGCTAGTGGTAACCTTTCTCGTCGTTATGCTGGATACCAGATTCAACCGAACAAAGCGGTCGCTTTACTACGTGGAAGAGGTTGGACTGTCAGTTACGAAGAAGGCTTGCAGAAAGTCTATTACAAAGAAAATATTATTGCCAATCTCTATGCGCTAGCAGATTGGTTCTCCCCTGCGGATACAGAAGCACCTACACTGGAAACGGTACAATTTTATAATCGTTCTAACTATGAACGGTTGCCTTTTGATCAAGTATCTCCACTGATTTTCTCTGAAATCATGCGTGATGTGGATCTGGTGGTCAGTGTAGCTCATGTAGGTGGTGTTGATCCTGAAAGTAGCTTAACCACGATCGAAATGCGTCGTGTGATTGTGGAAGAATCGTTACGTCTACTTCATATCGACAATGTAAAAGTAGAAGGCAATCATGCTCGTATTGAAGGAAGTTTAGGGAATTACAGTGTGCATCTAGGTAGTGCCATCGTGTATCAACAAGCCGCTAGTGCTCTGCATATTATCCCTGTCCATTCTCAGCATCGTGGACGATTATTTTTACCATTTATGGATGAAGATCCGAGAACAGCAGAGATTTTATCTAAAATCGTTATGCTTGCTCAAGATCACAAGATCAAAGATCCACAGATTCTAGCACAACTCAAACCGCAATAAATATCAAAAATAACCCCTATCTTCTTGAGATATTTCCAAGAAAGCTAGGGGTTATTTTTGTATGTTCTCGTGTTTGTTACAGATCCATCTCGTGCCAGACCATAACAGCGGCTCCAGTAGCTACTGCATTTTCTTCTAACAATCCTTTTGAAAATACAGGTCGATAGCTATTGGAGTAATAGATATTCTGCTCAGCGACCGCAATCGCTGTATTGTAGAACAGATCATGTGAATTGATCAGCACACCACCCAGAATAATCTTTTCCGGATGCAGAATATTGATTAGATTCGCTAATCCAATTCCCATATACGCCGCTGATTGAGCAAAGATTTCTTTGATATGATCATTGCCTGTTTCTAACGACTGCACTAATGTTGTGAAATTAATTGCTTCTGGCTTCACGGCGACCTGACTGTCCCACACAGAACGCCCCATTTTGCTACGAGCACGGACTTGTTGTTCTAATGCTTGTACGGATGCAAAAGCTTCTAAAGCTCCATAATTACCTGTTCCATGAAGCCGTGGTCCATCCGTCTGGATAATCATTTGTCCGATCGAACCTTCCATATCGACTGCTCCATGCACCACGTGTCCATTAGACATCATTGCAGACCGTAGACCTGTACCAACATGCACATACAACATATGTTGGATATGTTCATCACGCACCATCCAGTGCTCGCCTGTAAGTGCGGTGTTCGCTCCATTTTCAAGCGTAACTGATAAGCCTGTCGCTTCTTCTAACCAGCGTCGTAGTGGAATGTCTTTCCAACCCGGTGCTGCAAAGTAAAGCGGATTAAGTATTTTTCCTTGCTCACGACTAAGAGGTCCTACTGCACCTACACCCATTCCGATCACCAAGTTATGGGCTATGCCTTGCTCAGATAACATCTGTTCTACTTGTTGCTGTACATGCTGGACTAATCGCTCAGGTGTCATGCTCTCATCCATAGACCAGCGCACCATCGCTAACGGTTGCATCCGCATATCATAAAGCCCCAATACGGAATAAATACGTGAAATATCTAAGCCAAAAATATAGCGAAAATTCGCATTGATCCGATACAAAATCGGTCGTCTTCCACCTGTCGATTGACCGAATCCAGACTCCATAATCCAGCCTTCATTGGTCATTTCTTCAAGCAGACGAGTAAGGCTACTGCTAGTCATCTGAAATTCATTCATAATTTCTGCTTTGGATATATCGTCCTGCATCGCAATTCGGTCATAGACTGCTTTTTTGATGGAGGTTACGCCTTTGATATGCTTACCCATAATATCCCACCGTTTTCCCTACAATTCTGATCGGAATTGTTTTTTCACCTATTATATATGGTTTTTACAGGGAATGCTATGTATTTGTTGCATCAATATAGAGAAATACAATCACAAAAAACCTCTTCCCTATGATTAGGAAAAAGGTTTTTTGTGATTGTACAGATGATTGAATCTATCTATAGATTTTCATACATCTATTTTATTTGAAAAGAATATTACTTCGCTTCGCCTACTACACTAAAGCGTTGGTTCACATGTGCAGCTTGCTCTGCTTCGTCTACGATTGCAATCGCATAATCAGCATAGCTAATGTAGCTGTTGCCTTCATTATTAACGATCATTTTTTCTTGACCGGCTGTGTATGAACCTGTACGTGGACCTGATGCATCAAAAAAGGCAGCAGGACTTAAAAATGTCCATTGGATACCGCTAGATGCTTTCAAATCATCCAAGTTTTTGCCTTGATTAGATGCGGTTGCTTTGTAAGCTTCCGGGAAGTCTGGTGTATCGATTAAGCGTACTGATTGAGCATCATCTACATACAAGCTACCTGCACCACCAACTACGATTAAACGAGTATCAGGAGCACCTTTCAAAATCTCAATCAACGATTGACCTACAGTCACATGAGATTCTTCTTGTCCTTGCGGAGCACCATATGCATTCACTACAACATCATAGCCTTTGATATCTTCTGTTGTTAGATCCAATACTTCTTTTTCAACTACATTCACTTTATCTTGTTGTACTTTAGAAGCGTTACGGACGATTGCTGTTACTTCGTGTCCTCTGCTCAAAGCCTCTTCAACGATCAATGATCCTGCTTTACCTGTTGCACCAATAACTGCGATTTTCATATCTAAAACCTCCATTTAATGTGTATGATTCGACGAAATACGTACTTGCTATATGTGTAGCTATCAAGCTGTAATATGCATTACCCTTACATGTAACAATTATAGTTACAGGTTGCGATAATGTCAACTGTTATGGTCGGATAAAGAAGAACCATTTATAATAAAGCATAAGTTGAACATCATTTGGGTATTCATACATGAGTACCATCAAAAGAATAGCTTTAAACAAATCAGCATCACGATTAGATCATTTTATACTCATCAAAGGAGTGGCAATAATGAAGAATATAGCGTGGATCGGCACAGGTCATATGGGCTTGCCTATGGCTCACAATTTGCTCAAAGAAGGATATAACGTACAGGTATACAATCGTACAATAGAGCGTGCTCAACCTTTAGCCGAAGCAGGAGCAACACTATACGCTTCCCCTGTAGAAGCCATCGCTCAAGCAGAAGCCGTCTTTATAATGCTGACCAAAAAAGAAGCGATAGACGATGTGCTGAGCGGAGAACAAGGTATTCTGAGTCAGCTTCGCGCAGGTACGTATGTGATCAATATGAGCACGATCAGCCCAGAAGAAGCAAAAGAATTTGCCGAGCAGATATCAGCCCAAGGAGCAATCTATGTCGATGCTCCGGTATCTGGTTCTGTTGCGCCAGCAGAGCAAGGCACTCTCGTTATTCTCGCAGGCGGTCAGACGGCAGAGATCGAAGCTTGCCAACCGTTTTTTGATATTTTAGGGAAGAAAACGATCCATTTCGGTGAAGTGGGTAACGGTAGTGCTGCCAAATTATCGATCAATTTATTGCTAGGTATCTCTACACAAGCGATTGCAGAATCGTTATTAATCGCTGAACGTTCTGGATTACAACGCGAACAAGTATTAGAAATGTTCGGTGAATCTGCTGTAGCAACTCCGCTATTAGCGGGTAAAAAAGAGATGTTTATCCATAACGAATTCCCTGCGGCATTTATGTTAAGTCTAATTTCCAAAGACTTGGGCTTACTCACTACTGAAGCGAAGCGGTTAAACCTACAATTGCCACTTGCAGAAGCCGCTGATCGCACGTATCGTGAAGCGAATAATAATGGTAAAGGTGAACTCGATCTAGCTGCTATCTGGCTTGAATTGCAAGAACGCCATCCGAAATCGGAATAAATTTGCGTTATACATGATATATGTAAAAACACCTTTCGTTGAAAAACAGGTATGAAAATACCAGTAAATCAATGCTGAGGTGTTTTTTTTCTATGGCTACAATATTCGGTTATAAACGAGTAGCTGAAACAAAGGATATCTTGCTGGATTGGAATTTCGAAAACGATGTAAGCTACATCATCTTATTGTTGGAGCCAAAGGAGTAATAAGTAAAAGAGCGCTTATTTTCGTTTATATATGAGTTATTACCAGAAGTAACAGCTGTGTTAATAGCACAACACTAAAAGGTGAAGCCGTGTTATTCACGACGAATTTCTCTTTTTATCTGTGAACGCTCTATTTGAATTATTAAATATGAGTAGAATCTATGGAGCATACCTAACAATAAAAAAGAATGCTGAGATGAGCTAAAAAATACAGAATATGGGTTTTAAAAAGAATGATTTGGGTAAAAATAAATTGCAGAGTTATCAATGATTGAGGCGAATGGGTAACCCTCTAAAACAGTAACAGAATGTTGTAGAAAATGAATCCGTTCCTGCACATTTGAATACTAAAAATCGATAACTCCATGCAAGTAGAAGTGACTCTAATGATGATAGTAGGCATCCAAAAAATGCCATTCCAAAGAACAAAGGCAAGTGAGCTCTAAGGATAAAAACTAAAATCAAATTGGAGGTTTTATTTATGTTTTTTCGCACAGGAGAACTTCAATATCATGCAAAACCGGATGCTCCAGATCCAGTCTTTGCTAAAAAAGTGCAGGAACTGATCGGCGGTCAATACGGCGAAATGTCAGTTGCCATGCAATATTTATTCCAAGGGTGGAGTACAAGAGGAAACGAAAAATATAAAGATCTGCTGATGGATACAGGAACAGAGGAATTGGGGCATATTGAAATGCTCGCAACGATGGTGGCAAGACTCCTTGAAGGGGCACCTGTTCATGAACAGGAAAAAGCTGCAAGTGATCCAATAGTTGGAGCCATCATGGGCGGCATGAATCCTCAGCACGCCATTGTTCACGGTCTAGGCGCTTCTCCAAAAGATAGCAATGGTGTTCCTTGGAACGCAGGATATATCGTAGCAAGCGGAAACTTGCTGGCTGATTTTCGTGCCAACGTTAATGCAGAATCACAAGGGCGTTTGCAGGTAGCCCGTCTCTATAGCATGACAGATGATAAAGGCGTAAAAGACTTGTTTTCATTCTTATTAGCCCGCGACACCATGCACCAAAACCAGTGGCTTGCGGCTATTAAAGAACTAGAAGCAAAAGAAGGTCCAATTGTACCTGGAACGCTTCCGCCAGAATGGGAAGCAACCGAATTTTCTCATACTCTTTATACGAATTCTGAAAGTAGCAAAGAACTGAAATGGATAAACGGGCCAGCACCAGATGGTCATGAATTTAAAATCAGCAAGCCAGAACCGTTTAGCGTGAAGCCAGAACTAAAACCGGCACCGCCACAATCTCACAATTCATTGCCTGAAGACAACCTTAAATAATTTTTTTGATAGAAAGCTCCAAAATCATGAGTAATGGTTTTGGGGCTTTCTGTTTATCTGTTATCTACTTATTGACGTGTAGCATGAGTGATGCCTTCACGAATAAAGTCGATCACCTTTTCAGCTGTACGTAATTGTCCTTCCGAGTTATGAATAATCAGATCACATGCAGATAATGCTGATTTTTCTTGATCATAACTAAGTAGCCGTTGTTCCTGTTCAGCAATACTAACTTTACGATCAAATAATCGCTTTGCCAGTTGCTCCCGATCGGCCAGTACACCAATTAACAATACACGGTCGCCCCATTTGTCTTTGACTAGCTTGGCTCCGGGTGCATCCATTACAGTTGAACGTACCTGTCCATCTTTGCCTGCATCTTCAATCGAGCTAATTGATGTTCCATATAGGTTATTGCGATATTCACTCATTTCTAACATCAATCCTTGACGAAACATGAGTTCAATCTGCTCTCTAGTCGCAAAATGGTAATCAACACCATCTTGTTCGCCCGCTCTAGGTTGGCGGGATGTCCATGTTACAATTTTGGGTACACCCAGTCTTGCTTGTAATGTGCTTTTACCTGATGCACTAGGTCCCTGAAAAACAACGATTGAAAATGACATTTCAATCCTCCTTCAACACTTACTCTTATTTTCTGTAAAATCAGTATACCAAAAGATACACCTGAGGATGTTTCTATTGTTGCAGAACTATTTATAATAAAAGAATACGTTAGAAAGATTACGAAAGGATGTTGGAGCGACGAATGACATTATCACATCCATCTGCTTGTGCGGTTCAATTTCAACATATCACCAAATCGTTTGCACATGCTAATCATACGGTGACTGTATTAGATCGTATTGATGGGGATATCAAGCAAGGCTCGATTACTACACTGGTAGGGCCTTCTGGTTCTGGCAAAAGCACATTGCTATCGCTTTGCAATCTATTGATCACTCCAGACACCGGACAATTATATATTCAAGGCAAAGATATACATAGCTGGCCTATTACTGAACTACGTCGCAATGTAGGCATTGTATTTCAAGATGCTCCAATGGTACAAGGTACTGCTCTTTATAATTTGCAGACCGCTCAGCGCTTACACGGGATCGATATCGGCAATCCTGAGACTCTTATGGAACAAGTAGGGTTATCTTCAAGTCTACTCACACAACATGTACAAGACCTGTCTGGTGGGCAAAAACAGCGCTTAGCACTCGCACGTACACTTGCTAATCAACCACAAATTTTATTGCTTGATGAGATCACTTCTGCACTTGATCCTTCTTCTGTACGGGAAGTGGAACAATTATTATTAGAGATCAATCGAGAATCAAGGATCACTTTGATCTGGGTGACTCACCAGATGGAACAAGCACAACGTGTTGGACAAGAAACATGGTTTTTGATGAACGGGCAATTGTTAGAACAGCGATCAACCGCTGACTTTTTTGCATATCCACAGACAGAAGAAGCCCGGCAATTTATCAAAGGTGAACTCCAATGACGATTATCGCTTTAACGCTATCTTTATGTTTTGTACTTTTTGCTGTTGTGTTATCTCGTTCTTTCAAATTAGGGCTAGAAAAAGATGTACTGATCGCTACATTACGAGCTACTATCCAACTGTTAATTATCGGCTATGTGTTGAATTTTATTTTCGGCTTAGAGCAATTATGGGTCGTCGGTCTATTCTTATTGTTGATGATTACAGTTGCTTCACTGAATGTTTCCAAAAAAGGAAAATCGGTTCCGTATATGACGATCAAAGTATTTATTACATTAGTGATTGTCGAGATTGTCACACAAGCATTATTGTTAGGCTTCAACATTATTCCAGCAACTGCCCGTTATATTATACCGATCAGCGGTATGATTATCGGAAATTCGATGATACTGGGGAGCTTGTTAGTCACTCGACTTCGTTCTGAAGTGACACTACGACAACGGGAAATCATTCTCCTTCTATCACTCGGAGGAACGCCAAGACAAGCGATAATGCCTGTACTCAAAAGCGCAGTCCGTTCTAGTATGATCCCTACTATTGATGGTCAGAAAACACTGGGATTAGTCCAATTACCGGGTATGATGACCGGACAGATTATCGCAGGTGCAGATCCGATCACAGCAGTGCGTTTTCAATTATTAATTGTTTTTACAACGATGACTTCAGCGATTATTACAAGTATTTTACTTAGTCTATTTATCGCTCCTAGTCTGTTTAACAAACAACAACAGTTGCAGACCGAACCTTTAGAATCCTCTAGCTAAATACAGAAGGCTATACAAAAAAGACTCCTTGATCGAATGAGCTTCAATCAAAGAGTCTTTTTATTTTTATATTTCTATTGGATTAAGAATGTACTTCTTTGGTGTCGATATTCACAACAGGTGTATGACCTGATTTTTCTTTCGGTGTACGATTGACCAGTAAAATACTAATGACGATCAATACCAGTCCAATAATCAGGTTAACCGTTACCGACTCACCCATAAAGAGCACACTAAGAATAATGGATACTAATGGAATCAAGAACGTGTATGAACCCACTGTGCTTGCTTCACCTGAACCGACAAGACGGAAGAAGCATAACCAGCTTAATGCGATTGCGAAAATACAGATAAACAGCAATACACCAATAAACGTAGCGTTCCACGTAATGTCTCCCCAGCTTTCGGTTCCTGTGCCGACAGCAGTCATCACGACTCCACCCATAATCAACTGAATAGTCACCAACCAGATTGGATCAACACGGTCGCCTACTTTTTTCACATACACAGTTCCGACACCCCAGCTCACTGCCGATGCCAAAGCCAACACGATACCGATCACTGAAATAGAACCTGAGAAGCCCCCTGCGCTAATCGTAGCTACGCCTGCGCAACCTAAGATTAGTCCGACAGCTTTGAGCGGATTCATCGATTCGCCCACCCATAACCAGGATAAGAATCCTACCAATACCGGTTGTAAAAAGACAATTGCTGAAAATAATCCAGCTGGCATATAAGCGATCCCAATGGTCTGACAACCATAAAACAAAATAATATTTAGAATTGCAGATATCGCATAGATTTTCCAAGTCTGCTTCCAACGTAAGTCACGCAAACGTGGTAAAGCGACAACCAATAGCAATAACCCTGCAATCAATGTCCGAATACCGGAAAATAAAATAGGAGGTGCATAATTTAATGCGAACTTGGATAAGGGCCAGTTCACACCCCACATTAAGATCAAAAATGCTAAAAACAGAGCAGTCTGCCCTTTGGATAAAGCCTTCATTCCATTTCTCTCCTCTAAGCCAATCTGGATGACGATCACTTGCGAAAAAGCTGACATGTCATGTATCTTTTGAGTATACAATGCTTTTTACAATTGTTCAATAGACATTAAACATTTGTTCACTCTAAAAGAAGCACACTTTTTATGTTTATCAAGACTTTTTTTAAAATAATCCTGATTTAGTTAATTTCATTCTTTGTATGCATATCTATAACGAAATAAGATATGGTTTCTCTTCTCCCATATCTACCAATTACACATCCCCAGCAGCTAGCTGACCAGTCTGGTAATATACTAAAAAGTTGGAGATCATCTGCATCAGAAGAAGCAGAGCCTTGAACATCTGTTTGAGGAGCTGGGGCATCTAGTGGAAGAAGAATAAAGCTATATTCAAATAATTTACAAAAATATCTTTTTATTTAAAAACATTTCCACGTTATTACGCGTCTATTATGATAATAAAGGTAAATGACGAAAGGAGTCTTAATCACATGCGAAAATTAGGATTTTTGTGTGTATGTATTATTTTGGTGCTAGTAAGTGTCGCTTGCAATACGAAAAGTGAAAAAAAAGAAGGGAATTCTACTTCTCAAAAACCAGTTCAAAGTCAAATAACAATCACTGAACTGCAGAAAAAAAATACCCTTCAGGAAGACGAACTTCAAGTTCAAAAAGATAAGAGTGTAATTGTTAAAGTGGATGATTCTGATGTCATAAAAAAATTTACTAACGCTATGAAGGACTCAGAAAAAATACAAGGAGTAGGCAACGTAGCTCCTCCTAATTATGAAGTTACCATTAAGGAAGATGGTAATGAAAGTTCATATTATCTATGGATTAATATTAATGACAAAACGAAGAAAAGTAATGCAATGTATATGAACAAAGGTAATACAAATACAGGATACAAGATAACAACTGACAAGACTAATTCACTTATAAAATTTTTAAATAAGATCAAGAAGTGATCTATAAAACTTAAAAAGCAGTAAGCAACAATACTAAATCCTTAGTATTGTTGCTTACTGCTTTATTTGATTAAGATTCTAAGTCATATTTCTCCAATACTTCTTTTCGGAATTCTTCTTTTGAGTTATGTTCTTCTGAAGTCAAAGATCTTGAAATTTCAGATGTATCGCTTAAAGGAAACTTGCCTAAATCCATATTAATTACACTATATACTCCCTGTGTATTCTGTTTGAGAAAGATAATACTTTTTTCATTTTGTTTCAACTCTGTATAATCTTCATAAGTTATTTTTCTCTTGCCTTGATCGCTTTCAATATAAGAAATTGGTTCAATAATAGTCAGATCTTCATCAGTTTTAAGCGTTGAACTTTCAGTAGCTGTACAAGATTTTTATCCACTTGTATGTCAGTAAGTGTATAAAAATCTTGTACAGCTCCATCATCAAAATTTGTAACTACATGTTCGCGATCATCGAAATTTTTTAAAGGAGTACCAATCACAATAAGTTCTGCATCTGAATCTAAAGCGTTTACTGTTTCATAGTCTATATAACAAAATCTGGATGATTAATCGATCACGAATATGCAACTCCTGCCTTTCAAGATGATGGAGTTGCTGTTTAGTTAGTGTTTTATGCGCTCGTCGTGGTTCTTTCACTTTAAGAATATTTTTTCGTACAGTATGATCCTGTGAAACATGGTTTAAAAAGGGACGATAGGAGTGTCTAAACCGTTTGATTTGCTTCATCAAAGATACTTTTATATTCTTTTCGAATTCGTCTATACGGTGTAGGTAATCATAAAAATTAATCACGCATTGGATCATTAGATTAATGGTTCGTTCTCTTCTTTTTGCTGTAGTAGCTTCGATATAAGACACTTTATCGATTGGTATAGGATTTCTTAACCAAGCCATGAACTTAGCCAGTAGATTAAGATCCATGTTTTCATAGCTCTGCTGAATATCCTTTAGGAAGTCCCAATATACCTTCAATTGGTAAGCATATGACTTCAAGGTATTCGCTGAACGACCAATCTGATCCAAGTATTTAATATACTTCATGATAGGATTAATCATCGGGTGATGTTCATCGACTACAACCCATCGGCTTCCTTCGCCATAGGGTATTGTAATCACTTGATTCATCTAATTCCTCCTATCGATGGATACGTTAAATACTTACTTTACACAGGTATACATAATTTGTATGTGATGAAAGTACGGATAGGAAATACTAACGTAAAATACGTTGAATCCTTCTTCTTATTATAGTCTTGATCATCCCTATCCTCTACTTTCCGGCAATCGTGCTATAATAAGACGGCACTGAGCAATGACAGTGCACTTTATATGTATACCACATCACTAGAATAATATAATCGCATCGCTAAGGATGCAGGAGGAATAGAATTATGGATATTACCAGTTATCAAGTAGAGATGATTAAAGACCCTTTTGAGATTTTGGTAGGCAAACGCTATGAATTTTTTATCGATTTTGAAGTGGATGAAGAAGATGATATTTACTCCGTAAATGGTCTATATATTCGTGCAATCTATAAAGTCCAAGAAACAGGCAATGGTATTGTGAGCTACGATATTATGGAAAAAGGCACAGAACGTGTACTGGATTTCGACCTGGAAGAAGAGGAAGAACAAGAATTAGCAGCATTTTGTGAGCAAAACTGGAAAAACGCTGAGAGTAACTAATGCGTATTCTACTGCTTGGTGCTACCGGACGTGTCGGACGATTCGTTTTGCAATATGCACTTCAAGATGGACATGAGGTTACCGTATTAGTGCGTTCTCTGGATAAGTTAAATGTGCAATTGGCAGAATATGCAGAGGATTTGGTAGACTCTCCTAAAAATATGTCAGCGATCAATCACTCTTTACCTATCCACGAACAGATTCCAAGTCTGCGTGTTATCGTCGGTGATGTATTGAACAGTAGTGACCTTTATACGGCGTTGGACGGGGTACAAGCTGTCATAAGTACACTGAATACCGATAAAACAAATACGTTATCTGTCAGCACGCCGATGATTGCTGATCTGATGCAGAAGCAGTTGATTGCGCGCATTATTACAGTCGGTACAGCAGGTATTTTACAAAGCCGTATTGAAGCCGATAAGTATCGCTATGAATCTTCTGAATCCAAGCGCAAAAGCACCCGTGCTGCGGAAGAACACCGGATGATGTATGAGACTTTGCGCGATTCCAAGCTCGACTGGACAGTGGTCTGTCCGACGTACTTGCCCGATGGAGATTACACCGGTGTCTATCGTGATGAGCAAGATGTTTTGCCTGAAGGTGGAGCATCGATTTCAACAGGAGATACAGCTTATTTCACGTATAAGCAGTTAAGCGACCCTCGGTATATTGGATATCGAGTAGGATTGGCTTATTAGATTAGGCGGTATTCCATTGGCAGCTTTAAGTATAAGATAAATAAAAGTGCTATACATAAAAACCCTAATTTCTATACGAAGTTAGGGTTTTGTGTACTCTATATTTGGTTCACGAGCATTCTTATTTATTTCACTTTGACTTTTAAAGCATATATTACACCATCATTTCCCCATGTACCATCTACGCCAAATACATATACACCCAGTTTGTTCGGTACGATGATTTGATTGGATGCTTTATCTATATTTTTAAATTCTGTTTTACTCGGATATTCACGAATTCGAATTTCATCAGGACTTGTCCCATTAAAAGAAAGTTGAATAGTGGCATTTCCTTCTACAAGAGTAGGTTCTTGCTTTTCTGTAGCTTCCCAAGGTCCTCCATACGTCATTTGTCCATTCCAATTGTATGTAGCCACTGTGACAGGAATACTTCTTGTCTGAATAGAATCACTCCATTGTGCATTTAACGCTGGAACCTTATTATAATCCTCTTGGTTACTACAGCCGATAATGACACAAATAGAGAAAAGCATATAAAATGCCAAACCAATAGTATATTTATTGATAATCATTGCATCCTTTCTACTCCAATATTCATACAAATGAAACTAACTTTAAAAGCACAAAACCGAACGGATTATTTATGTAAATTACTATGGATATCATGTTACTTAGGTTTAGCGTGTAGTTTACTAATGATTAGTTTTTTTGCATATCCATAGAAAAGAGAGCCTTCTAATACCCAATACAATAATTTAATAATGATCCATTGATGCACCCAAAATAAATACACAATTATAATCAAAGACGATACTACCGTAAACACTTGAAACCATGTTTGTTCAATACCTGTCGGATTCTTATAACCATGTATATAATAGATCATCGCTTGTAATGTAACCATCCCCATAGTGATCACAGGACCTATCGAAACATCATTCAACGGTTGTGAAAAATAGATCAGTGCTACAAACAACACAATCAGCAGAACAATATTCAACGTATTCTTTTCTGAAGTAGACATCATTCACCCCCTTTATATCCTAATTAATCTTTGTTTAGTGATCAAATCACACTCACGTATTCAAGATTTTCTCCTGCATCCGATACTCTGTCGGGGTCACCATAAACTTCTTGCGGAATACTTGAGTGAAATGCCCTACATTGGTGTAGCCGATCTGCTCTGCAATATCAGCAAGCTTAAGCTTGGGATTGTGCAATAGCACTTTGGCTTGTTCCATCCGCAGACAGATCACATAATCTTTGTAACCTTGCCCTGTTTTCTGCTTGAACAACTGGCTGAAATAGATCGGATTCAGAAATACAACAGCCGCTACCTTTTCTAAAGATAATTCTTCGTTAAAATGAGCGCGAATATACTGTAGCGCCACCTGAATCGCCTGATCGCTACTGCTTCCTTCTTCTGGCGCATCGATTTGCTGAATTTTCTCTTCACGAAGTCGATTGACTTCAACAGCCACATGTTCAATCTCATGGTGAGGACCCGAGTGTCGGGTGGAAAAAGGAACTTTCAAATACTTATGCAAATGCCCTTGCAATGGCTCTAACAAATGCTCGATCTGTACATGAGCATGCAAGGTGACTAAGCCCAGCAGACTATTGCGATCAAAGCTCACGACGAACCCCTGACCTGACTGATCGATCAATTCATTTAATACATTTTCCACGATAAAATGTTCCAGATGGGTACTGCGCTCATCTTGTTCCATTTTGACCAGAATCAGATGAAATTCAGGATAATCGGCGATAAAAGTATCCAGACTGATTTTGCCCATACTGAGTCCTGCCGCTAACCGTTGAAACACTGCTTCTCGTAAGTAATTTAATCCATCTTTGAGCGCTTCTTCTCCTTTGGAGACGACTCTTTCCTGACGGATCTCAATCGTAAGCGATTCCATCAATTCGACTAGTTTCTTTTTGCCGATCGGTTTCAGTAGATAATCTCTTGCTCCTAGATGCAATGCTTGTTGCGCATAAGAGAACTCGGAATGCGCCGAGATGACAATCCATTTCGCTTGAGGCTGACTGTGACGGGAGATACGCATCAATTCGAGACCGTTAATACCGGGCATAAGAATATCGGTCAAAATAATATCGATCCGATGCTGGCTCATCATCAATACCGCTTCTTCCGCAGAAGATGCTAGATGAACATGATAATTAGGAAAAACACTTTCGATGGTACGCTTGATCCCTTCACGGATATAACTTTCATCGTCTGTAATCAGAATGTGCACGAACAATACCTCCTTTATGGATCGAAATAGGTTGATCTGAATATTCAGA
This sequence comes from Paenibacillus sp. CFBP13512, assembly GCF_005233705.1. Classification (NCBI taxonomy): domain Bacteria; kingdom Bacillati; phylum Bacillota; class Bacilli; order Caryophanales; family Paenibacillaceae; genus Paenibacillus; species Paenibacillus sp. CFBP13512. The sequence continues at coordinate 90,805 of NZ_QGAD01000009.1, forward strand.
CTCTATCGTCTGCGCAGACAAGGATAGAGGAGAAGATTGATCGGATAACGGTAGCACTAATTTGACCGCTGTCCCTGTTCCAAGAGAACTCTCGATCTGTATACCATGAGTGATCCCGAACATATGAGACAGCCGCTGATGTAGATTTTGCAAGCCAATACTTTTCCGTTCACGATGTACAGGATCGGTTGGACGAAGTAATGAATCTCGCAGTCGTTCTAAAGTAGACTCATTCATGCCTTTGCCATTATCTGAAATAATAATATTGAGGTATTTGCGATCCGGTATCGCTCTCACTCGCAAAATGCCCGGTCGATCTAATGCTTCTAAACCATGTTTGACTGCATTTTCGATAATCGGTTGTAGCAACATCTTTGGCACATGAAGATCCATCCACTGCTCTTCGACATCAATCTCTACGCTTAACCGACCATCCAGTCGGATCAGAATAATCGTCAGATAATGATTGATCTGTTCGATTTCTTCTCGTAACGTAACCAGTGCATGGTCTTCCCAATGACTGCTATAACGGAACATATGCGATAACGATAACACCACATCGCCTAGCTCATCATTTCCTTTTTCATCGAGCATCCAGTAGATCATATCCAGTGTGTTATAGAGAAAGTGAGGATTAACCTGTGATTGAAGCGCATGAAGCTCGGCATTCTTTTCACTGACTGAAGAGACTTTCACCCGTTCGATCAGTTCTTCGATACGCGCGACCATATGGTTGAACGATAATACAAGTGAATTGATTTCTTCGTAAGAGGTAACGGTCACCATGCCACGAAAATTCCCATTTTCCACTTGCTTCATTTCTCGAATCAATCGCTTGAGTGGTGAAGAGATCGTACGTGAAACGATAAAAGCGATCAGTGCAGAGACCACAATCAGCACCGTGACCACAATAAATAGATAACGCTTGGTCTGAGTCAGTTCGACATTGAGATCACGATCTGGTGTGGAGCTGACGATTGTCCAATTGGTGGTTCCCAGCTTGGAAGCGGCAATCAGACGGCTATTATTTTGCTGTACATTGACCTGACCGGGAATCTGAGGAAGTGAAATATGAGGTGGTATCGTTCCAGGCTTACTGTTCGGTTCTATCGAAGTTGGGATATGTTTGCCATCGCCTGTTACAATATTCACTTCACTATGAGGCCCTAATTTCAGATTATTCATTGCTGTTAAAAACGTATCTGCTCGTGCTTCGATCAATACAATTCCTATCTGATGTTGCTCGTTGAGATTGAAAATAGGGCGACCGAAAGCAAACACAGGCTGATCTTCCACCTGATCGATAATCGAATGAGGAAACACGCCTAGCCATACCATCTGACCGGACGACCCGCTAATCTGCTGATACCATGACGATTTTGTATATTCAGGATCGATCACATTCATCGAATTGCTATAATCGTAGATTTTGCCATTTTCACCGATCACATGAATTCCTACTAGATCATCCCGTGAAAAGTAAATCGCACCCATAATCGTTGTAATGTAATTCTGATTAATGTACTCCACTTGCGGCGAACTTGCTGACTTCTGACCGAGCAGACGCACAATATCTACATTGGCACTAATCGATTTGGAAAGGCTATCATAACTACCCAGCAGAAGATCAAGCAATCCCACCGTTTGTGATACATTTTTCTGTGCAATCTCGCCTAGCTTTTCATGAAATTGAGTCGTTGTACGATTATAAAAAAGGATGCTCACTAACAACACGATCCCAGCCATACAGAACAAAAACAAAATAAATAACCGATTATGAATCGAATGTAAGCTTCGTGACACGGTGGAATGCTCCTTTCTACAAGGTTCGCTAAAAAGCCAAAGGGCGGTAACCATAAAAAGGATTGGTTCCTCTTCATGATTACCGCCAAGTCCCTATACAGAGATAGTACCAATAAAGGTAGCTTCTGGCAAAATAGTTTTGTGTAGCTTTTGGTAATTATCCTTTTACTGCTCCTGCAACCATTCCTTTTGTGATACGTTCAGACAGAATAAAGTAGAAAATAATAACCGGTAACGCACCCATGACAAGAAATGCTCCGATATTTCCGTAATTGACTGAATACTGACTGACAAAGGTATACACCCCGAACGGCAACGTTTTGAGTTCTTCGGATGAAATAAAAGTCGCCGCTACAATATACTCATTCCAGATATTGATAAAGGTTAGAATACATACCGTCATCACAGGCGGTACAGAGATCGGCAAAATAATACTACGGAAAATCCGGTACACACTTGCTCCATCCATAAAAGCAGATTCTTCGATATCCGTCGGAATAGATCGCATAAATCCACTTAAAATAAATACCGCAATCGGTAAAGCAAACGCTGTGTACGGAATAATAATCGACCAGCGTGTATTAAGCAGGTCTAAGTTTTTGAAAATAATCATTAGTGGCAATAATGTCGCTTGTAGTGGAATCATCATGCCTAGTAAAAACAGCAACATCACATATTGACCATATTTCCATTTAAAGCGAGTAATCGCATATGCAGTCATTGAGCTGAAAATAATAACAGCAAACAAACTAATCGCTGTAACGATGACACTGTTGCCTAAATACTTGAGATAGCTACCTGAAGTATAAGCATCTGCATAGTTATGCCACTGCGGAATATTCGGAAGAGCGAAAAAGCTACCTCCTAGAATTTCTTCGTTGGTTTTGAGTGAATACATCACTAGCCATAATAGTGGATACAATTGCGTAACGATCAGGATCGCGAAGAGTAGATACACGAACCATTTTTTCACATTATTCATATCGTGCTCTCCTCCTCTACGTCACTTTACGTTCGATTTTGTTAAATACACCATTGATCACTACGGTGATGACCAGACAGAAAATAACAAGGAATGTCGCTACCGCACTACCATACCCGTACTTCTGAGATAAGAACGACATATTATACATATGCGTCGCTATCGTATCGGTCGCATGTGCAGGGCCACCGCCGGTCATAACCATGACTAGCTCGAAAGCTTGCAGTGAACCGATAAAGGCAAGCACCACCGAGATTTTGAAAATAGGCACTACCATCGGGAATGTAATATAACGGTCTGCTTTGAATCCATCGGCTCCATCAATTTTGGCAGCTTCATAGATTTCGTCCGGAATATTCTGTACCCCTGTAAATTGGATCAACAGATGGTAACCAAAGTACTGCCACAACGATACAAAGTAGATTGCATACATCGCAATCGCAGGCTCCGTCAACCAGCTATGTGTCCAGCTATCCAGACCTAGCTTGATCAATACGCCATTTAACATACCGCCCATCGAAGCCGGATTGTAGATCGTTTTCCACAATTGTCCCAAAATAACGTTAGACAAAATAACAGGAACAAAATAGATCGTCACCAAACGATTTCCTTTGCGAATATAACGATTCAACAAGATAGCGAACAACAAACAAATTGGAATCTCAATAATGGAAAAGACAGCATACATAATCGTACGCTTCACAGACATCCAGAAGTTAGGATCATCAAACAGTAATGTTTTGAAATTCGCCAGACCGACAAACTTGGCATCTGAAATACCATTCCAGTCCAACATCGCTGTGTAAAAAGAAACCAGAATAGGAATAAACACTGTTCCTATGTAAAGGATCAGACAAGGAAGTACAAAAATAGCAATCGTGCGAGCAGGTACTTTTAGTACATTCATGGCTTCTCCCTCCTTCCAACTCTAAAGTTTATTTTCTCTCTTTGGTCTATTCTACTCATAGCGAAGGGGACGCTGTTGACGCCCCCTCGCTGCTACATATCACATATCTATCTCTAGGTTAGTTTAAGGATTCGCTTCAAATGCAGCTTGATGCTCTTGGGCAATTTGTTTTGGATCCACTTGTTGTACAAATAGACTTTGAATACTGCTTAAATGGACTTGAGATACGGCTGGGTTCATCGTGTTATCGAATGACAAGTCGCCACCTTTTACATTTTTGAACAGATCCAGTACATCAATCGCAAGTGGAGAATATCCAGCGGCTTTGAAGTCACCGTCTACTTTTTGACCTAGACCGACCGCATTTTTCAATTCGAACGATACTTTAGGTAAGTTCAGTGCAAAGTAATTTAAGAAATCTTTGGTTTCTTTTAAATGTTCACTGTTCGCAGATACGGCAAATGCACTACCTGGAGCTAACATGAACTCATCTGGATTTCCTTTACCATTAACCGTAGGGAATTTGAATACGCTCACGTCTTTACCGATCGTTGAACCGTCGTTAGCGCCTGTTTCCCATGTTCCGATAAAGAACATAGCCGCTTGACCTGTACGGAACATGTTACCGCCTGCTGTAGCATCAATTGATGTTGCACCTTCAGGGAAAGCGCCTGCTTGAACTAATTTTTGGAAAGCATCGACAGCTTCTACGAATGCAGGATCATTAAATGTTTTTTTGCCATCTGCTACATCTTGCAAGAATCCAGGTCCACCGTTAGTACGAAGCAAGATGTTCATAAATAGGAATGACCCTGTCCATGAATCTTTCTCACCGATTGCGATAGGCGTGATACCTGCATCTTTAAGCTTTTTCACATCTGCAAGTAGCTCATCGAATGTCGTTGGCGGAGCAGCAATGCCTGCTTTGGCAAATAAAGCTTTGTTATAAAAACCGACTTCGATATTATTACCATCTGGAAGTGCATACACATTTCCATCTTTGCTGTAATAATCAAGCAGTCCTTCTTGATATGTATCTTTTAGACCGCCTTTGTCAACGACATCATTCAATGGAGCAAGCAAGCCTGCATCGATATACGGTTTCATCTGAGCCGCTGGATTCACAATCGTGATATCAGGGATTTCTTTAGAAGCCGCTTGCGTTTTAAGTTTTAATTTTTGTTGATCTGTATTTAGCGTATCCAGTTCGATATCAATATTTGGATGTTCTTTCTCATATTGATCGACGATCTGGTGAATCATTTTGTACGTTGGTGTGGTTGGATCAGGATAAATATTTTGGAACGTGATTTTTGTTTTGTCCCCACTGTCTCCACTTGCTCCTGAACCGCTTGAACTTGAATCGCTGTTACCACAACCTGCAAGTCCGAACGCCAGTGCACCTGCTAATAACAGAGCAACTGTTTTGCTTGGCATTTTCATATCTTTTAATATCCCCCTTATTGGATAATTTGTACAAAACGTACGGTTTATGACTTTATTATGATGTTAGCGCTTACTTTTAACAATGTGTGAAATTAAGGTTTATAGTTTGTATTTTCAAGGTATTCACTTTTCTTATGTATTTCTTTATTTTGCCAACATCAAAAAAGCTTCTCTCTTTTGTAATAAGAGGAAGCTTTTAAAGCTTGTATCATTTAAGTTTTTGTTGTTTAAGAAATTCGTCAAAATCGTCATTTTTTTCTATACGTTTTTGATTATATTTTTCATATTCGCTAAGTGCTAGCTTCTCAGCGATTTCTTGAGAAATTTTACCTGCATTCATTAAAATATCTCGTTCATTAAATTGTAAAAAAGAATTCAACTTTTCAATCCAATCTTTCATATACATAGGTGCTTTTCGCATAGCTTGATCTTCTGCATAATCGAGATACATCGTAACAATACGATTCAAAGATTGAATTTCTTCATTACTCATATAGTTTTTAGCTACTATAATATCACCTTTTCTCACTTTAATGCCTTTCCAGCTCGTTAAGCCCATGTTATCCTTTTCTGCATCTGCACGTTCTGCGATAAGTTCTGCTGCGGTATGTCCATGGATAGCAAAATGTAGTTTATTTTGTACAGTTGCAAAAAAATCTTGTGAGACTATCTCTTTAGGATCATAGTCTATAGAAGTCGCATAAATATCTGTAATTTTACGATAAAATCTTTTTTCTGAAGCACGTATATCACGAATACGTTCCAATAATTCATCAAAATAATCTTTTCCAAAGTTTTTCATTTCTTTAAGTCGTTCATCGTCCATTGCAAATCCTTTGACTAAATATTCATTTAAACGATCCGTTGCCCAACGTCTAAATTGTGTTCCTCTATGCGAACGAACACGATATCCAACTGCAATGATAAGTTCAAGATTGTAAAAAGAGACTTCTCGTTCAACTTCTCGTACTCCTTCATTTTGAACTATTCGGTTTTTCCGAATAGTTGCTTCTTCTGTTAATTCATTTTCCTCATAGATATTTTTAATATGTTCATTTATAGTACTAATACTTTTTTGAAATAATTCTGCCATAGCTTTTTGGGTCATCCAAACCGTACCTTGTTCTAATTTCACATCAACTTTTGTATGCCCATCTTCTGTCTGATATATAAGAATATTTATATTATTTTCCATATATTTAACTCCTTTTAATATGTAAGTTTAAATCCTACTGTTTGGTTTGCTCTTTTTAAATATATCACATTCGCAATAAAGTATCTTTATTATATTAACAACTTTTTTACGTTTAAATAATTAAAAAAGCTGCCCTTTAAAGGACAGCTCAGTGATATCATTACTTATTCATTTTAAACTGCAAAAACAACTCATTATAATGTACCAGCATTTTTTTGCCCAGATTATCATACACTTCAAGCTTATCTGTTAGTTCTTGTGGCGGGTAAAAGCGTTCGTCACTCGAAATGTCTTCCGGCAATAACTTGAGTGCTTTGGCATTCGGTGTAGAATAGCCTACATACTCTGTATTTTGCTCGGCGATTTTGGGATCTAGCATAAAGTTGATAAATTTGTGTGCAGCATCGACATTGGCGGCTGTTTTGGGAATAACCATATTATCGAACCATAAGTTTGTACCTTCTTTGGGAACGACAAAATCCAAATCAGCATTCTGATCCATAATCTCAGACGCATCTCCCGAAAAGACTAGACCTGCCGCGGCTTCGTTGTTTGCCAGCAACATTTTGATCTCATCGCCTACAATCGCTTTGACGTTAGGGGTCAACTTTTTGAGCTTGGTTAATGCTTGTTGTAAATGTTGCTCATTCGTATCATTAAGCGAATACCCCAGACTGTTAAGCGACATCCCGATCACTTCACGAGCACCATCTGTTAGCAATACATTATTACGTAGCTTAGTATCCCAGAGATCGTCCCAGCTATCGAACTTGATCCCTTGGGCTAACTTGGGATTGTAGACAATTCCAACGGTTCCCCAGAAGTAAGGTGCAGAATACTTGTTATTAGGATCGAACGATTGATTCATAAATTTAGGATCAATATTTTTCAAATTCGGCAATTTGCTATGATCGAGCGGAATTAATAGATTTTCTTCACGCATTTTGGAAATCGCATAATCTGACGGAATCGCTACATCGAATGTCGTTCCGCCTTGCTCAATCTTCGTCAACATCGCTTCATTAGAATCAAACGTCTGATAGATTACGGTAATGCCTGTTTCTTTTTGAAATTGATCTAGAATATCTGGGTCAATATAGTCACCCCAGTTGTAGATCGTGAGCGTATTTCCACTGGAGTAGCCTTCGCTCACATTCAAGCGTGATGCGGTATACATCAAGATCAGAGCGACCACGATAATACTGAGAAACATCCGTGTAAGAGTCTTCATCTTGGACCTCCTACTGCGATCGGTTCTTCGCGGCGTGGCTTATTGGTAGCCCGGCGATTGATCATATAATAACCAACCACCAACATCACTGTAAATAAGAAGATCAGCGTAGATAACGCATTGATTGATAACGCAACCCCTTGCCTTGCACGAGAATAAATTTCAACCGATAGTGTCGAATATCCATTCCCTGTTACAAAAAAGGTCACAGCAAAATCATCTAACGAATACGTAAATGCCATAAAAAATCCTGCAAAAATACCCGGCTTAATAAATGGCAAAATAACTTTACTTAACACATCACGACGACTTGCTCCTAGATCACGAGCCGCATCAATCAAAGAAGGGCTCATTTCTTGCAATCTTGGCAGAATCATCAGTACGGTAATCGGAATACTGAATGCGATATGAGAGATCAATACTGAAGCAAATCCTAATTTGATCCCAATCATCGTAAATAAGATTAGAAAAGACGCACCAATAATCACATCAGGACTCACAATGAGTACATTATTCAGCGACAACACCGTATCTTTGAGACGGCGACGACGAATCCGGTCGATGGCTAGCGCTCCGATAATCCCGATCATCGTGGCAATTGTTGAAGATAACAACGCAATCACCAGCGTATTAATGACAATAATAATCAATCGTGTATCTTGAAATACTTCGGCATACCATTCCCATGTAAATCCTTCAAATTCATGCATATTACCTGCACTGTTGAACGAGTAATACATCAGATATAGAATCGGTGCATATAATAGAGCAAATACAAAAACAAGATACAGATTACCCCAACCATTTTTATTAGTCATGACGTACCTCCTTGCCGAAGCCGCCACTTAGAATCATAATCACAGCCATCGCAATAATTAAGACTACTGCTACAGTAGAACCCATACCCCAGTCTTGTGTGACAAGGAAATGCTGTTCAATCGCTGTACCCAGTGTAATCACTTTATTCCCTGCAATCAGACGTGTAATCATAAATAAGGATAGTGATGGAATAAAGACCGCCATACAGCCTGATTTCACACCAGCCATCGTTAACGGCAAAATCACCCGTCTAAAGGTCATCCAACCCGATGCACCCAGATCACGTGCCGCAGATACCAGTGTAGGATTCATTTCTTCCAGTGCATTGTAGATCGGCAAAATCATAAATGGAATAAAAATATATACGGATACAAAAACAAAACTAGACGCATTAAACAATAATTGCTGTTCTCCAAATCCAAGTGTACCTAGTAATGCATTGATCGGGCCATACGTTCCAAAAATCCCGATAAACGCATACGTTTTGAGCAATAGATTAATCCATGTTGGCAAAATAATCAGCAAAATCCATAATTGCCGATGCTTGGTGCGAGTTAACAGATACGCCGCAGGATACGCTACTAATAGTGAAAACAACGTCACTAAAAACGCATACCAGAACGAGCTAATCGTCATTTGCAAATACGTTGGTGTAAAAAAGGTCCGATAATTCTGAAGTGTCAGATTACCATCGACATCAAAAAAAGAATAATACCCTACAAGCACCACCGGTGCGATAACAAATAACACGATCCAGATATAATAAGGCAGCATATAGATGCTGCGTGTATTAGCCTGCATAGACCCCACCTTCTTCATAACCTTCAAGGCGACGATCAAAGTCTTCTTCACTTTCTCCAAAACGCATAACATGAATCGCTTCCGGCTCAAAATCCAGCCCAATTTCACTGCCCGGATCGGCTTTACGAGTTGAATGAACTAACCATTCATGACCGGAATCATCATAACAACTAATCTCATAGTGAACGCCACGGAATAATTGGGTATCGACACGCACTTTAAGCTTGCCTTTTTCCACAGTTGTGAGTTCCAGATCTTCAGGGCGAATCACGACTTCAATACTTTCATTATCACGTAGCCCCTGATCGACACAATGGAATCTTTTGCCGTTAAATTCCACTAAGAAATCTTCGATCATACGTCCTGGAACAATATTCGATTCTCCGATAAAGTCAGCGACAAAGCGGTTAATCGGCTCATCGTAGATATCATTTGGCGTTCCACTTTGTTCGATTTTCCCTTTGTTCATAACAAAAATCTCATCAGACATCGCCAGCGCTTCTTCTTGATCATGGGTAACAAAGATAAACGTAATCCCCAAACGTTGCTGAATTTCACGCAGTTCATACTGCATTTCAGTACGCAATTTGAGATCCAATGCAGACAATGGCTCATCCAGTAGTAAGACTTCCGGTTCATTCACCAGTGCACGCGCAATCGCTACCCGTTGCTTTTGTCCACCTGACATTTCGCTAATCGAACGTTGCTCATATCCTTCTAAATTGACGAACTGAAGAGCTTCTTTCACTTTGGCGGTTACTGCATCTTTTTTCATTTTTTTGATCCGCAATCCAAAAGCCACATTCTCAAATACATTCAAATGGGGGAAGAGTGCATAATCTTGAAATACCGTATTCACTTGACGTTTATTGGCAGGCACTTTATTGATGACCTGTCCGTTAAAATAAATCGAACCTCCTGTCGGTTCAGTAAAGCCAGCGATCATACGCAAAATCGTGGTTTTCCCGCAACCGGAAGGACCGAGTAAGGTATAAAATTTACCTCGTTCTACCTCAAATTCTATATTTTCGAGCACTACTGTTCCATCTTCATAGCGCTTCGATACTCCATCAAAACGAATAATTGTATTGTCCCCCATAACAGCCTCCTTTAATAACCTCTATTCTTTATTATAACCAATAGATGTTGTAACGATTAAAGTATTGTATACGCAATGTTAAATATATATCTGCTGAACATAAATAAAATCCAATCCGCAATTCTTAAGATTGGATTACGATATACTTCATAATTTACGTTTTCTACCTAACCAGCTATCCAATAGACCAAATACCATCGTATAGATCGGTACTATTTGCCATTCCGAATACTCTATCCATATACCTATAAAATAAAGGTTCAATGCAATTATAAAGAAAACCACCAGAATTGCAATTACATTATCAGTCAAAAGCCTTACAATAAAAGAAATAATAGCTCCTAAGTCATACTGATTCTATCCTTACACTTTATTTGATCCATCTATGTATTACAGCGACTATACAATATCACAAGGAGGAATTCATCTGCATACAACTTTTATACATCAACGGATTAAGGTATTCATCCTTTGTCTGCTTACATTATTTCTACTATCTATACCTACTCCGTACTCCTATGCGGATTCTTCTATTCCTTTTGCCAATGAAAGTTATGAAAGTATTGTAGATGCTTCAGGAGAAGGGGATTATGTATCTCTACAACAAGCGATTGATGCGCAAGCCCTTCATATTTTTGTACGTAACGGAATCTATAATGTAAATACAACTCTTCAAATTGAGCTGGACGGAATGACGATACGTGGACAATCACGAGATGGTGTGATTATTCGCCAGAATCAAGCCCCACGTGATCTACTGGTGATTCGTGCAGATCATGTTCATATTTCCAACCTTACCCTTGATACATATACGAACAATGCAGGAGCCGCACTGGTGGTTGCCGATGCCAATGAAGTGATGATTCAAGATTCCCTTTTTCAAGGTTCCAAGACGATTTTTGCTGTGTATTTTGCAGGTCCTTCGGTGAAAGCAGGTGAAGATACACTTGCCGCTGTCGAATCAGGTACACTCGATCAAGGTAATCAATTTTTGCGCAATGAAGTCTATTCTCATTATGCAGGTGACGGATTATCCTTTTCATTACAAAAGAATGGATTAGTACAAGACAATATTCTTCATCATGCGGTGTTGGCTTTTTATATGTGCAGAAATAGTGAAGTGTCTACCAATATCATTAACGATTCGCCCGGTGTAGGGATTCATTATTCCATGCCTGCGTATGACAATATCATTCGAGATAACCAGATCTATCGTTCATTGGGATCAGGTATAAGAGCATCTGCTAATCTAGAACATCCTGTGCCTACAACTACTCTGTACACAGGATTATTGATCGATCATAACCTCATTAAAGATACACGTTCTTTTGGGATTGAACTTGATCAAGTGGGTAGTCGTACACGGATTCAGCGTAATAATATTAGTCAGACCGACTTTTCCGGTATGATTGTGCTTCGTTCTTCGGATCTACGAATCCACAATAACCAGCTGTCTCACAACGCCTATTATCGTATTCGTGGTCGTCTTCATCATTGGACAGGTAACAGTGGCGGAATCGATCTCGAAAATACAGTAACAGCAACTAAGATGACCTATAACACGATCACATCCAATGGAAAAAGTGACTTTGGTATTCGCTTCTCCCCCACTCAAGGAAAAAATACGATGTATAAAAATAAATTGGTTGGCACTACGTTGATCACTGATATCATACGTTTGCCTTAAAAAAGGTATCTATTTGCTACTCTATCTATCCTAGCCCTCTTGTATAACCCTTATCCTTTTCAAGCTACTCCTACGCCAATGTTATTTGAGTAGGAGTTTTGCTTTTTCAAGAATCTCTTTCTTAAGTCCTTGATTATCCATATTGACGTAAGCGCTTCCATAAGTAAAAATGAGTGAGATAAATGTTACATACTGGAAAATAGTGATGGTTTTGGAACTTTATTCTGTTGAAATTTAAATAGCCTATTCAAACCTTCCTTTTCCCATTTTATGATTCATTTATCTACTATCCTTGAGGAGGAATATTGATGAAAAAGAAATTCACTCACTTGTTGCTCACAGCAGTACTGGTTGTAGGGGCGACTTTACCATCAGCAGGCATTGTGAGAGCAGATGCGGCAAGTGATGCTTCTAACCGGGCATTAACATGGTTAGAAACGCAACAAGATGCTACAGCAGGACTGGCTTTTGACGGATTAGTAGATAGTTTTGAAGATTTCTGGGGACCTAACAATCCGAAACAGATCGTATACACATATGATCAGGCGGTAGCCGCAATAGCTTTTATCGTCAAAGGGGAACGGGTTCGTGCTGAGAAAGTACTCAACAAAATGCGAGATATTCAAGATCCTACAGGCTACTGGCTGAATTCATATTGGTATAATAACGGTGCAGGCGAAGAAATTCGCGAACATGTAGGACCTGTTGTATGGATGGCAATGGCGGCAATGGCGTATGAAAAACAATACAATGATACTCGCTATCGCCCTATGGCAATCAAAGCGCTAGATTGGTCTCTACAGTATCAACAAGCCAATGGCGGTGTAGCAGGCGGTTGGAGTGCATGGAGCAATTCCAATGAACCGTGGAGCTCTACCGAGCACAATATTGATATCTATCGTGTGTTGCAATATTATGCGTCTGTCGATTCGACCAAAGCAGCCAAATATAATGCAGCTGCGACTAAAGTCAAAAGCTTCCTTGATAATAAAGTATGGGATGATGCCAACAAACGCTTTACCGGTGGTTGGAAAAATGACACCAATCTGATCGATCCTAAGCTTCCGCTAGATGTAAATCCGTGGGCTGTATTAGCACTTGGAACCACAGGGACTCACAATTATGGAGCAAGTCTAGATTATGTTGAAAATGCAAATGGTGTTCCCGGTACACTGGCGAATCCACGTTACAAACAGACATTAACGTATAATGACGCTGGCAATACATTAACCGGTTATGATTTCGATTGGACCGATGAAGTGAAGCCTGCTTATGACGATAATGGTAATCAGATTGGTAATACAGGAGCAGACGTGTGGTTTGAAGGATCAGCCTTTATGTCGCTGGCTTATTATATGAAAGGCGATGTCTCCAAAGCGAACGCTATCAATACTGAAATTATTAAAAAACAAGGAACAAGCGGAGCTTCACTTGGCGGTATTCCGTATTCTCTTAAAGGCACAAGCAATAGCTACTGGGTAATGGCGCAGCAAAACTGTGTATCCAGTACAGGTTGGTTAATCTTATCACTTGCCCATTTCAATCCATTCACAGGGCAATATCTAACAGGCGGCAATCCAACCAATCCACCAACGCCTACAGACCCAACTACACCGACTCCTGATCCAGGAACAGGGACTGGTGATCACACGACCGCAGACTACACAGCAGGTGTGACCAAAGTGTCTGCTACAGCAATCAGTATTAATATCAAGCCTGTAACGACTGCCAAATATGTCGATATCCACTACAAAATCAATGGTGGATCACAGCAAAATTACCGTATGACCAACAGTTCAGGCACATGGAAACAGAGTGTCACTGGACTTAGCACAGGCACAAAAGTGGAGTACTGGTTCACTTATGAGAAATCAGGCCCTCAATATGATTCGACTCACTACACATATACTTTAAATTAACTCATCCCAGCCAAGCACCTAATAGAACATTCTATTAGGTGTTTTTGCTGTTCGCTGATCCTCTTTTCGTCTATGATTTAGATAGAGTATGATATACATATTATGGTTGATGAAAGGAATCTTATTATGGAACATTTATTGAATGCATCGGTCAAAGATATTCAAATCAGTGGTATTCGTAAAATTGCTAATGCCGCTGCGCAATACCCCAATGCGATCTCACTGACTATCGGTCAACCTGACTTTCCAACCCCTCAACATATTATTGATGCCGCTGGCGTGGCTATGAACGATGGCAAAACAGTCTATACACCTAATGCCGGTCTACCTGCGTTACGACAAGCAGCAGCTGATTTTGTTAGACAGAAATACGGACAAGATTATAATCCTAATGATGAAGTGATTGTTACCAATGGAGCTAGTGAAGCATTGGATATTACGTTACGAACGCTGATTACACCGGGCGATGAAGTGATTTTACCGGGGCCCATCTATCCAGGCTATGAACCGCTTATTCGCTTATCGGGTGGTGTTCCTATCTATGTAGACACCCGTTCAACCGATTTCAAATTAACAGCCGATTTGATCGAAAAACATCTATCTACACGTACGAAAGCGATTATTTTAGGTTATCCTTCTAACCCTACCGGACGGGTAATGAGTGCTACCGAATTACAGGAGATCGCTACTTTATTGCAAGCACGTGAAGTATTTGTGATTTCCGATGAAATCTACAGTGAATTGATCTATGACACCCCTCATCAATCGATTTCTTTATGTGACGGTATGCGTGACAAAACGATTGTGATTAACGGCTTATCCAAATCTCACTCGATGACTGGTTGGAGGATTGGCTTTACTTTTGCACCTGCTGCACTCACCCAGCATATGATCAAAGTACATCAATACAATGTCACTTGTGCAAGTTCAGTCAGTCAATATGCTGCTTTAGAAGCTCTTACCCAAGGTATAGACGACGCCATTCCGATGAAAAAGGAATACCAACAACGACGTGATTATGTATATGATCGCTTGATGAATATGGGGCTGACATTAACCAAGCCAGAAGGTGCTTTTTATCTATTTCCTTCGATCGCTCATTTGAATATAGGTTCGATGGAATTTGCTTTGCGTTTACTGGATGAAGCAGGTGTTGCTGTAGTTCCGGGGGATGCTTTTTCCGAGTATGGAGAAGGGTATATTCGAATCTCTTATGCTTATTCGCAAGAGGTATTAACCCAAGGATTGGATCGTTTAGAGCAATTTATCAACACATTATAATATGCAGTTAAAAGTATAAATAGAAGAAAGTATCTCTATTGATCATTTAATAGAGATACTTTTTTGTGTTTGTATTTACAAATCAAATGGCTTCAAATTCATTCTTCAATAGGCTGATACCCGAAATAACATGTGAAAAATGATACACTCAATTTTGTTTCATGAAACATTTTGAATATTTTCATAATCTGCTCTATTTCTTTTCTGTTCTTTTGCCGATGTTAATAGGAGAATAAATATGCAGATATATAGGAGTGGAGTTATGAAAAATATTATACGTTTTCTCAGCTGTCAAACGATAGGCAGCAAATTAATTATTTCTTTCTTTATCGTTATGATTGTTGCTTTGGGTACTTCTAGCTTCACATCATACTGGTTAGCCCAAAAAACATTAAGTAATGAAATGATCAATAGCGCTTCATCTAGTGTAGAAACGCTAAATTCTACAGTTAATACGGAAATGCAACAAAATATAGATATTGTTGATTATTTCGCAGGTCAGGTATCTCAAGCCAATTATGCAAATGGAGATAATTTAGTTACTGAATTCAAAAGCTATTCTACCTCTCTTAAAAAAGTAGAGTCGCTTTATGTGGGAAGTACGACAGGTCAGTTTTTCACTTCTTCTGATAAACCTAGCCCTGCCGGATATGATCCTCGTGAACGTGATTGGTACAAGCAAGCTGTTGCTTCATCAGGAAAAGCAATTATAACGAATCCTTATATTTCGGCTTCTACTCAGAAATTAACGGTGACGATTGCCAAGCAAACAGCCGATCAAAGTGGAGTTATCGGATTAGATATTAATTTAGAAGCACTACAAGCAACAACAGCGACGGTTAAAATTGGTAAAGAAGGCTATGCTTTTATTGTAGGTAAAGACAGCAATTTTATTTCTCATCCTACAGCTATTGGTGAAAAAAATTCATCTTCTGAAGAACTCATGGCTCGAGCAGATTCCAAAGGGAGCTACACCTACCTTTACGAAAATAAACAAAAACAATTAGTTTATACAACAAGTGATCTGACTGGATGGCGTATTGCAGGAAGCTTTTATCAAGATGAGATCAATGAAGCGACTCAGCCTATTTTATACAGAATGATTATTGTTTTGCTATTATCTTTAATTATAGGTGGTATTGTTGTTGCACTGGTGACTCGTTCGATCACCAAGCGTCTCAGTAAAATTGTTGTTGTTGCAGAAGCGATTAGCGATGGTGATCTTACCCATCATCTTGTAGACCGTAGCAAAGACGAGATCGGCAGATTATCACATGCCTTTAATAATATGAACGCCTCTTTAAGCTCATTGATTGGCTCTATTAACGATTCTGTTAGTGATGTGGTCTCTTCTTCAGAGCAATTGAATGCAAGTTCTGAACAGACCAGTCATGCTACTGAACAGATCACAACAGCGATCGAACAATTCTCTGTCGGAAATGAACGTCAAAATAAAAATGTAAGCCAAAGTGCAGATCAATTAACTCAAGTTGCCGATTGGTTACAGACGGTACAGACCAATTCGAACTCATTGCTTTCTTTATCCGAATCGTCTAATTATCTAGCAGATAGCGGAGATCGCTTAATGCAACAAACCGTCGGTCAGATTCAGCAGATCGATCAATCGGTTCATCAAGCCAATGAAGTGGTAACGAACTTATCTCGCAAATCCGAAGAAATTTCAGTCATTTTACAAACGATCAATGATATCGCGAAGCAGACCAATCTATTGTCTCTGAATGCAGCTATCGAAGCAGCACGTGCTGGCGAACATGGTAAAGGGTTTAATGTGGTTGCAGGTGAAGTGCAGAAGTTAGCCGATCAATCGCGCGCTTCGTCCCAACATATTGAGAACTTGTTAAAAGAGATTACCGATGAGATTGGACGTTCATTGTCTACCTTTACCGATATTCATGGTTCTGTGGCAGAAGGGATGATGACTGTTCAACAAGCGGCAGATCAGTTCCAACAGCTAAGAACATCTTCACATCAGATTTCATCAAGTCTGACCGAAATGAATTCATTGGTACAAGAAGTGAATGGTAATGCTGTAGAAGTGGCTCAATCGGTTCATGAAATTAGTGAAATTTCGAATGTAAATACGGCTTCTACCCATGAGATTGCGGCTTCCGCAGAAGAACAATTGGCAGCGATGGAAGAGATTACTTCTTCCGCTCATGCTCTGGCTTCTCTTGCAGAAAATCTACAACAAGAAATTCAACGCTTCAAAACGAATGATTCTGTAAACCATTCACCATCTACTCATGTTACAACGAACCCTGAGAATGATAGTGTAAAGTAACAGCTATTACAATCTGATTTGAATAAAATAAGTATAAAAAAGCCTTACCGCTTCTATGATTGCATAGACGGTAAGGCTTTTTTTATGGGTATCTACTGCTTTTGATAGTTATACAGTATCCATGTGGTTATTTAGACAATTCAAGGAACCCTTCGCCAAATACATCACGTACATCATGAATCGTAATAAATGCATTCGGGTCAGCGGCTTTGACGATCTTTTTCAGTACAGAGACTTCTTGCTTGCTAATCACGATATACAATACTTCTTTCGGTGTCTTTGTATAGTATCCATGACCAGATAATACGGTGACTCCGCGATCCATCACTGTAATGACTTTTTCGGCAATCTTATCTTGCTGTGCAGATATAATCATAACGGCTTTTTTCGGATTCAGTCCTTCGATAATAAAGTCCATCGTTTTGGTTCCAATATACAACATGACAATCGTTAACATCAGACTTTGTGCACCAATAATAAAGTAAGACGAGAACGCTACAATCAGATCGAAAAAGAGTAAGCCATAACTAATATTCCAGTCCAGATACTTGTTG
The DNA here is from genome assembly GCF_005233705.1 of Paenibacillus sp. CFBP13512. Classification (NCBI taxonomy): domain Bacteria; kingdom Bacillati; phylum Bacillota; class Bacilli; order Caryophanales; family Paenibacillaceae; genus Paenibacillus; species Paenibacillus sp. CFBP13512. The sequence goes on from NZ_QGAD01000009.1 coordinate 108,831, forward strand.
GCGATCCGCGCGAGAATGACAGTCCCTGCTGTTGTTCCACCTGCACGAATAATCAGCCCAATCCCTACTCCGGTAAACAATCCACCAAATATCGTATTAATCATAATTTCACTAGAATCAATTCGCCAGTCTGCGGTCAAATGCAAGAAAAACGAATTGAACGCTACTGCCAGAATCGTATAAATGGTCGTTGTTTTATCCAGAAATTTGTACCCGACAATCAATAAAAATGCATTGATCACCAAGTTCATTAGTCCAGGAGACAATTGCCATACATAAAATAAGATAATCGTAACCCCGGTTACGCCACCTTCACCCAGTTCATTCGGGATGACAAATAAGTTAATCGCTAACGCAAAAATAAACGCACCAAGTGCTATAAAAGCAATATCAATAATCCTTTTTTTCATCTGTTTATACTCCCCTTTTATCCAACCCTAACAAATGAGTATTGTAAGCGATAAAACCTTGACAAGTCAAAGCTTTTTTAAGTTACTGTCCTCTGCTATTTCGGTAGTTCAGTACCGTCAAAAAGCACGTTGTTAGGAGAACAATTTTGCCTTCTGGATAGACGGTGTATATTTATGCTGGAAAGGAGAATATTATGTTTATTTTTAACAAAATCTTGTATATCTGTTGTATATCGCTCTAGGTGAAATACAGTATATGCGTTTATTTTAAAATTATAGACCAATTAGTCCGAATATAATTGACTATTTAGTCTGGAATAGTTATAGTGAAGACAGCACTTATTTTTTATCCAATAAATCAACTTCAAATTTCTTATTCGAAAGGCAGGTTTTTCGTATGCAAAATCATGTTCCCACTGGTTTATCTCCTATCGATATTCAGACTCAAGATGCTCAAGCTACACAGATGATGAACACATTTAGCAAAGCAATGTTGGTTGAAGATATAGAACTGTTTCTCAGCCTTTTTGCAGAACAAGTGATTTTTGAATTTCCTTATGCCCCTGAAGGATACGCCAAACAGCTAGAGGGTATCCATGCTCTACGACAACATTTGGAATCGCTGCAAGGAATTATTGCGTTCACTCATTTCAGCACGCCTATGATCCATCTCGCTACTGACTCCCATACATTTATTGCTCAATTTCAAGGAGTAGGTACTTTCGTTGCTACAGGACTTCCTTATGAGCAAGATTATATTTCTGTAGTCACCACCTGTGATGGCAAAATCACTCGTTATCAAGATTATTGGAATCCATTGGTGTTAGGTTAATCATTTTAGATTAGATACGACTATTCGATCTATAGATAAAGGAGCTATTTATGAAAACTATTCAACATATTTTACTCACCGGCGGACAAGGCAAAACCTCATCTCGAATAGCTAAAATTCTGCTGACAGAAGGTTATCACGTACGAAGAGCAGGAAGAAGTGCTCATTCTCTGCAACATCCTCAAGCTGAATCTATCTTTTTTGATTGGAATAATACGTCGACGTACGCTCAAGCTTTGCAGAATATGGATGCGGTCTATATCGTTGTGCCTGTTATGATGAATCCTGAAATTCTGGTTATTCCTTTTATCGAGCAAGCGTTGACACAAGGCATACAACGTATCGTGTTACTATCCAGTGCTTCGATCTCGATCGACCAACCTGTTTTTGGATATCTACATCGCTGGATCAGTGAACATGTACCGCAGTGGGCTGTATTACGCCCTTCTTATTTTATGCAAAATTTTACCGAAGCACAGCAAGCCCAATTTATTTTGGAGCAAGGTATTGTAAGTAGTGCTACAGGTGACGGTAAGATTGGGTTCGTAGATGCTGATGATATCGCTTCAGTAGCAGTACATGCACTAACTGACGTAGTACCTCATAATACCGAACATATCCTGACAGGTCCTCAATCGCTGACCTATCAAGAAGTCGCTACTCTGATTACAGAAGTAACTGGATTGCCTGTGACGTATCACCCGATCAGTGAATCTCAGTTAGAACAACATTTGCTTAACGCAGGTCTAGATTCAGAATATGCTAGCTTTTTAGCACATTTGGATACCCAAATCGCTGTAGAAGGTATAGAAGATAGAGTCAGCGACTGTATAGAAAAAGTCACAGGGAAACCGCCCAAATCACTTAGACAGCATATCCAGAATCACCGACATCTATTTGTAAATACAGCAAAAGGCAGCGTTTAACGCTGCCTTTTTGTTTTCAACACCGATAACGAAATCTCGATAATCGCTTGTAACTTTGCCCGATCAGCACCCAGTTTGGTTGTAAAAATCAATCCTGTTCGTTCATGCACTAGATACTGCGACATGGCAGTTAGATTCAGATCACTTTGGATCTCCTCTTGCTCTACTGCACGCTTTAACAAACGGTAAAAGCCCGCTTCAATTTGTGCATTATTATCCTGTAAATACACATTCAATTCATGATCATGTGGAGCATATTCAAGCGCACTAGCAATAATAAAACACTCTTGTGCCAATTCGGGATCGACAAGCACATCAATCATTTTTTGAAAAAGCTGTTCGATCAACGGAATCGTTGCACCGGGTTGCTCCAGTACAGCCAGTAAGTCTTCTTTTTTGTGATCCATATAATGCTTTACCGCTAGAATAAATAGATCTCGCTTGGTTCCATACGTATCATACAGACTTTGACGGGCAATCCCTAATTCTTGCAATAGATCAGGTAAAGTGGTGCCTTCATATCCCCGACTACCAAATGTTTTCATTGCACGGTGCAACACCACAGTCGTATCAAAAGCTTTGGTACGTGCCACTATATTTCACATCCTCTATCGTTCACTCTACACCATAAGCTAACTTTACACTGCTCTCTGCTCTGATTTCCAGCTTAAATAATCAGTAATTGTGGTGATCGCTACCTCAATCGCATCTTCACTAGGCTCTAGCTTCGCATGATGCAATCCGTAAGGCGTATCGACACCCAACCAGAACATAAATCCCGGAATTGCCTCCAGAAAATATCCAAAATCTTCGCCAGTCATCGCTTCCGTACACTCCACTAGATTCACATCTGAACGTTGCTCTACCCAACCCATAAATTCATGCGTTAAAGTCGCTTCGTTAAATACCTGCAAATAATTTGATCCCCAATCGATCTCTGCCTGACATTCAAATCCTGCTTCGATTCCTTTAACCAGTGCTTCGATTCGCGATTTGACAGCGATCATCGTGTCTGCTGACAATGTACGAATCGTTCCTTCCAGACGTGCACGCTCTGCGATAATATTTTGCTTCGTACCGCCTTCAACTTTACCGATGGTCACTACAGCTGAATCCAGTGGATTGATATTACGTGCAATAATCGTCTGCAACTGACCCACCAACTGACAGCCTGCAACCACCATATCATTTGCTTTGTGCGGATAAGCGGCATGTCCACCGGTACCGATTAGATCAATAAATAATTCTGATGTATTGGCAAATAAAATTCCTGCACGGGTCGCAATCGTACCGACAGGATATTCAGGAGCCACATGGAGTCCGATCATCTGATCCGGCATCCAATCGGCTAATTCTGCACTTGCTAACATCGGCTTGGCTCCACCGGGTCCTTCTTCTGCGGGTTGGAAAATAACCACAAGATCATCGGTCATCTGTGTTGTCGCAAAATGAGTCACCACTCCAAGTCCGATCGTCATATGTAGATCGTGTCCGCAAGCATGCATGTATCCTTCATGTTCACTTTGAAAATCATAAGACGTCTGCTCGACAATCGGCAATCCATCCATATCGGCACGATAACCAAAACGGCGCTTCGGTGCGCTTCCATGGATATAGACCAGAATACCCGTACGCCATGTACGAATCTCCAAATGTTGTTGCGGAAGAGTAGCCATATAATCGAGCAAATACTGCTGTGTTTTGAATTCTTGAAATCCCGGTTCAGGAATACGATGTAGATCACGACGAATCTGAGTAAAAGTAGTCATCTGAATCTCCTTTTTATTTCTCATTCTAAGCTTGAAGGATGAAAGAAAGACCCAGCATGTGCGGGGTCTCCAGATCAATATATATAGTCATACTTAAGTCTAAATTATAGTGTACGTAGGTCTTGCAAAATTTCTGTTTTAGACTTTGTTTTGTCATCTACTTGCTTGATAACACGTGCAGGAGTACCTGCTACAACAGAGAATGGAGGAACGTCTTGCGTCACAACAGCACCAGCCGCTACAACAGCACCTTCACCGATACGTACGCCTTCAAGTACCACAACGTTAGCACCGATCAATACATCATCTTCAACCGTTACAGGTTGTGCAGAAGGTGGTTCAATAACGCCTGCAAGTACAGAACCTGCTCCGATATGACACATTTTACCGACTTGTACACGTCCACCTAGAACAGCACCCATATCGATCATTGTACCTGCTCCAATAACGACACCAATATTGATTACAGCACCCATCATAATGACAGCATTGTCGCCGATGGATACCATTTCACGGATAAATGCGCCCGGCTCAATACGTGCATTGATATTTTTCATATCTAACAAAGGAATCGCGGAGTTACGACGGTCGCTTTCGATCACTTGGTCTGCAATTTTGCTTGCATTTTCAGTCAAAACGCCTTGAATATCTGCCCAGTCGCCGAAAATAACACCTGTATTGCCTGTGATAAATGTTTGCACATCTTCAGGGAATGTAATGCTGTCCAATTCACCTTTAAGGTATACTTTTACCGGTGTTTTCTTTTTGCTTGTTTTGATTAAGTTAATAATTTCGTGTGTATTCATTTCCGTGGACATATATAGAGGCTCCTTTTATATAACTACATGTATTTTTAAATTATTTATCAGACCCAAAGGTTTGAACTACATCCTTTATAGCATAATCAAAGGTGCAGTCGCAATGGACACTATCTGGTTAAATGTTCACTACGTATGGAATTAACTATACCATATGCACTCTATAAGTTCCCCTTAATCCGCAAAAGATACAAAAAAATAGAGAAGAAGTACAAACGCACTTCTCCCCCAGATCTAACCGCTATCAAGTAATCCATATTTTTTACGAAAACGTTCCAAGACTTTGATCCATCCACCTGCTAGAATCGCTAAGAAAAAGACATTCGACAATGCATGTGCCAGATCAAAATAAAAGCTTTGTGCGTATACTGCCAGTACTGCTTTCCATTCCAATGCCACCGCAAGATCAATCACAACCCATAGGTTCATAATCCAGCCGAATAGGAATCCCCAGATTAGCCCGAACGTCAGCAAGCCCAGTCTTTTACGCATCCACCAGGTATTGCGAAGTAACCCTGCGCTTACACCCATCATTCCCCACGCAAACATTTGCCATGGTGTCCACGGGCCTTGTCCAAAATAAATATTAGAAACAAGCGCAGCCATCGCCCCTACAATAAACCCTGCTTCAGAGCCGAACACAAGCGCAGATAAAATCACAATCGCCGAGACAGGCTTTACACTCGGTAAAGCAGCAAAAGGAATCCGGCTAACCGCCGCAATCGCCGCCAGCATCGCCAGTAAGACCAGTTCACGTGCTTCTAACTTCCGCCGTTCAAAGCGAACAAATAACGGCAACATCACCGCCATTAACAATACAAAGCTTAATAACATATAATGATCACTCAGCACCGCATTAGACAATGCTAATACTAGAATACTCAGCCCTACAGCGATCATCAGCCAGAGGCGGGAACGCGCCATAACTTCAGTACCTCCTCTGCGGTTAAGATACCGGGTAACCAATCCCGTACTACTCGATTGACTGCTGTCGTATAGAATACATTTTCACTAAAAAAGGTAGAAGGAACATCTGTAGCTGTAATCATACCATCGAACAACATGGCGCATCGACTACTATAACTCGCTGCAAATTCTACATCATGAGTTACGATTACAATCGTATGTCCAGCCTGACGAAGCTCCAGTAACTGCCGGGCTAAAGCGATTTTGGCAATTGGATCAAGCCCTTTGGTCGGTTCATCCAATAGTAAAATATCTGGATTAAGCAACAACACAATCGCTAAAGCCGTTTTCTGCTGTTGTCCACCGCTAATATCATGCGGATGCTTCTGTTCCAATCCTTCTAATTGCAGTTGCTTGATCAGCTTGGCAATCACAACTTCTGGTTCAGCGACCCCTGCATAGTGAGCCGCTGTATACAATTCTTCTACAACCGTATCATGGCTGAAATAGAGTAATGGATTTTGTGCCAGATAGCCGATTTTCACATGATCAGCTTGTTTGACTGTTCCTCGCCTTGGTTTCAGTAGCCCTGCCAGCAGTTGAAGCAGTGTCGATTTCCCTGCTCCATTGCCTCCAAGAATCGCTAACATTTCCCCCTTATAGATCTGCAAATCTAACTTTTTCAATACTTCAGCGCTTTTCTTTTCATATTGAAAAGTGACTTCACGACATTCTAATAATATCGATTCTTTGGATCGTTCAGGTGATTGCACCTTTTGCATAGATAAAGGATTAGACTGATTGGCTATAGCATGTACTGCCCCATCGTTCCAATCTAATGTCTGTAGCCACTGCTTGCCTTCTCGTACGGTTAACGGAATATGTAGATCTGAATAAGCTTCTTCTGTCTGCATCGTCCAGAATAACTGTGTCACTGAAGGCAAATATTTGAAATCATCGGATAGATCATCATGTGACTTCAGATCATGTATACGACGTGTCTGTATCTGCTGACTGACTTCACGCGGAGAACCGCTATATTTCAATTTCCCTTTTTCCAACATAATCATCTGATCGGCTAGCGGAATTACTTCTTCTAAGCGATGTTCACTGATAATCACAGTCATTGAAAATTCTCGATTTAACCGATAGACCATCGAAATAAATTCACGCGCGGCGACTGGATCTAATTGAGATGTTGGTTCATCAAGTAGAAGCAACTTCGGCTGTAATAGCAACACCGAAGCAAGATTAAGCAATTGCTTTTGCCCGCCGGATAATTCATGGATCGGCTTGTATAATAAAGGTTCTAATCCAAAAAATTGCGCAATCTCTGCTAATCGACTACGCATCACAGGAAGCGAATACCCCAGATTTTCCATACCAAAAGATAATTCATGCCAGACCACATCCATCACAATACTGTTATCTGGATTTTGGAACACCATGCCTATCTCTTGCGCAGACTGCTGGGCTGGTAATTCGTTCAATAGATTACCGTTATAATAAATGGTTCCATGGTTCTGCCCGACAGGTGTTAATTCAGGTTTGAGTTGTCGGAGTAATGTCGTTTTGCCACAACCTGAAGCTCCGCACAATACAACAAAATCGCCTTCATTCACTGTAAACGTGATATCACTTAATACCTGATGCTGTTCGTCAGGATAGGCAAATGAAAGTTGTTTTACTTGGAGTATTTCCATGATAGCCATTCCTTTCCTTCTACAATCACAGGAATCAGCATATAGATGCCAAAACATACATACAGTATCCAATCCTGCATACTGAATACCATCGATTGCATTCGTGGATAGATCACTGCTCGTCCCCAACCGAGCGCACTGCCGACCATGATAACGAGGATCAATACAGATAGACATCCAGTAAGCCAGCGATCTCTACGATCCATCCGATGCACGACATAAGCGGTACGCTTGGTTGTACCGTATCCGCGTGCTTTCATCGAGTCTGCGCTTTGTAGAGCTTCTTCTAGCGACCAGACCAGCAGTACTTTGACAAGTGTCATTCCATCCCTCATTCGCTTGGTGAGTGAACCTTCGTGGACACTGATCCCTCGTGTACGTTGCACTAACGTAATCTGGCTTAATCGTCTGCGTAATAAAGGGACAAATCGTAATGCCATCATCACCACCAATGCACTTTGAGGAACAAGTCTTGCAAACAAATACATAAATTTATCGGTCGTCACATTGTAGTTATACGATAAGCTGGTCAACAAAATCAGTGTTAGCGATAACAACATGGTCACTCCGTACAATACCGATTCTAACGTGATCGGCTGATCCATAAAGTAAAATAAAATGTGACGACCTCGATGAGAAATCAACGGATTAATAACAACGATCGCTATACCGATCAACAGATACAACGGAAGCATTTTGACTATTGTACCTCCATGCTTTTGCATCACAATCAAACTCACCAGCAATACAATCCCTGTCAGCAAAAATACAGGATGAAACAAAAGCATCCCGCACAATAACAGTCCTCCGTAAAATAAAAACAAAGTCACTGGATGAAGAGCACGGAATCCGCTAGTCAATTTTTGGCTCCTACATCTTTACCAAGATCTGTGGTGTATAACCAGTCGATTCGATCACCGACTTGAACTTTATACGCGCCTGCACTCATATTAGGGAAATTGCCATTCACTTTGAACATCCATCCACTGGTAGGTCCTTCGTCAAATTCATACAGATTGTCGATCCCTTCTACATAAGCGAACCCACTAGATCCTTGATACTCCATCGGAATGCCTTTGCTACGAGTCACTCGCTTGAGTAAATCAAGAGCGCTCTCACCTGCTTCTACAGGCACTGCTGTAGCACCTAGAATATTGCTGTCTCCAGTGATCGATAATGTCGCTGTCGATGCTTGAGGCTGTGGTGTAGAGACCGGTGGTGTCTTAGCTGGTGCAGATGAACCTGACTCTTTCGGTGTTGTTGTAGAAGGCTTGGTTGTACTGGTACTTGGCTTGCTTGATGGTTTATCTGTAGCAGTACTTTTATCTTTGGTGGTATCTGTCGTGTTTTTGGTTGTACTTTCTTTGTTGGTCTTCGGAGTCTGTTCTTTAGCATTTTCGGTTGACTCTTTTGTTGATGCTGAACTTGAAGCACTGGACTTATGACTTGATGGTTCTGTCGATGCACTGGATGAAGAATCATTGGTATTCTCTTTTTGATCGTTAGCTGCATGGGTCGTGTCTGCTTCAGTCGGAACTTGAGTACCTGTAGCATCTTTAGGCGTTGATTCTGTAGAAGAATCTTGTGAGTCTGTACCTTTGTCTATCGTAGCCTCTTGAGATGATGCTGAATCCGAAGTGGCTGGAGAGTCTGTCGTTGCGGTTGTCTGAGAATCGATCGCAGACGAAGGATTCGTTGGTGCTGTAGAAGAACAACCACTGACTAATAACAACGTCAACACCATAGCTGTAATCGCTAGCGACAAGCTATATCTTTTGCCTGATCGGTTGAAAAGAGCTTGGGATCGCGAATTTTTATCATTCAGTTGCTTGCGCTCTGTACAGGTATCTTTCTCTGTATCTGTCTGGTTCATCTTGCATTAAGCCTCCTTAAATACACAAAACGGAACGCTGGACACTATGATCCCCGTTCCGCTATGTGTGTAATGAGTGATATCTTTTATTTTACCGTAAAATTAGTTCGCTTGTGCCATCTTTTGTACATTGATCGCTACAACTGCTGCCATTTCACGTGTTACTTTAGCTTGTGGATCAAATGTATTGTTTGCACCCACCATAATTCCATTGCTCACAACAGCACTAACAGCAGGACGTGCATAGCTGCCGATTTTCGCTTGATCAGCAAAAGAAGTATTGGATGTCCCTTTGAGTGCAAATGCACGAGTCAACATGACTGCCATATCCTGACGGGATACCGGTTGATTCGGTTGGAAAGATGTAGCGTTGATACCTGTAATGATTCCTTTACTCTTCGCTGTCATAATCGCATTGTAATACCACTGGTTCGATGATACATCTTTGAATGCTGTACCATTTGAAAGCGTATTACTAGACTCTGTTGCTCCCGTCAAACGCACCACCAAGGCTGCAAATTGAGCGCGTGTTAATTGTTGTTTCGGCGCGAAACGAAGTTCCTGATCACTTACCCCTAGCATTAGCCCTGCATCATAAGCACGATGTACCGAATCAGAAGCCCATGCTGAAATCGTATTTTCATCTGTAAATGTCACCGCTGTTGTTGTGCCTGTATCTACAGGTGAAGTCGATGAATTTGCTAGATTATAGATCGTATTACCACTACTCAAATACTGTTGATACGCCACCAAAGCAAGCAATGCTTGTTCTGTTGCAATATTGTCGCCTGCACCGCCTACTGTATGGCTATATGCACCATTATTTTGACGGAATTGGCTAAGACGTGTCATCAGATCACCGTTTGATTTGGTAAAGCGTGCGTCTTTAGGATTAATGCCTGCTGAAGCCAGTGCAACAATCACTTGAGATACACTTTCACTACTATCATCGTTATAAGCAGAATATCCACCATTCGCTTGTTGTTGTGTAGATAGATACTGGACTGCTTTGTCGATCGCTGTCTGTACTTGAATCTGTGTGCGTTCAGGTGCAAGCGCAGCAACTGCCATAGCGGTCATATCGACACTGCTAGCTTCACCTGTTGCGAGCGGGAATCCACCATCACTATTTTGCGCGCTTAACAACCATGTCACTAACTTGTCTTTGTTCCATGTTGCTGTAGAAGCTACGTTATAGTTGTCGCTGTTAAGTGCAATTAGAGCAAAGATCGGCCCATTGGTTCCTTGAGCTGTCATTTTCTCATGGTTGACCATTTTGTCGATTAAGTTCACACCATTTACAGCGGTCGGATTGCCACCTGCTGCTTTGATCCCTAGAATCAATCGTTCCAGATCGGTCACTTTACGGAACGAACCTGCGGATTCTTTCACCTGAACAGTCGCCCCAGTTAAATAACTTGCAGGTAATGTTCCTCCTGCGCGTGCAATACCGACAGCTTCCCATTCAGTTAACGAGTCATGTGTTAATACATTTTTGACTGTTGTATTAATATCTGTTGTTAATTGTTGAAGATCAGCAGAACTGGCTAATACATCACTATTAATAACGGCATATTTAGTAAAATGAGAAACGGTTCCTGTAATAATACCTGTTTTGGCATCCAATGCAGTTGGAACAGGAATCCATTGATTGGTAGCTTCATTGAGCCATGCAATCGTTAGCTTGGACATTGTATTATTGTAGACAGGAATTTTGAATGAAAGATAGACCGGTTTCTCAAACTGCTGTCCATTTGGTGTAAATTCGTACAGACTGGATACTAGCTCTGGACGACTACCCATTTCTTCTTCAATGCCAATCGTAGTGTTGCTTTTCACACTATTTGCTGGCACGATAAATTGTACTTTACCTGCTGGATCAGCAAGTGTTGCTTTCTGATCTGCTTTTACTTCTGTACTCACACTGACTTTGGGCGCAGATTCTAATGCTTTAGCAATCGAAGTGGCTGTGCTTGCTGTCATCGGTGAACCTGAATTAAGCACTGTCGTCGTCTGCCCTGCTTCTTGGACAGGCAATTGGTTAGTCGATTTCACTTTCAATTGAGACAATTCACTTTCGACTTGAGAAGGAATCGTTGCCGGGAAAGCAATACCTAGACTGTTAGTAGCACTTCCACCACCGCCAGAAACAGTCGAAGTACCATCGCTATAACGCCATGCTAAATTGTCTCCTGCTTTTAACGTATACGCTCCTGCTCCTGTATTCGGTTGTTGTCCATTGACCGTATATACCCAACCACTTAAAGGTCCTTTATCAAATTCACTGAGTCCATCAATAGCTGTAACGTAAGCTGTACCTCCGCTACCTCTATAACTCACACGACTTGAACCTAACTGACGTAGTAATACGCTAAAAGCGGTATCTCTATTTTGCAATGTAATCGAAGTCGTAGGCAAGATAGTACTGTCACCTGTAACAGACATCGTTATTGTATTGGCAGTCGGTGTCGTTGTGCTTCCACCTGTACTGTTATCGTTAGCCACAATTAATGTAGACGTATTGCGAACAATGACGGGTACATTATTACTCCGATATCCTGTGACAGCTACGGTATATGATCCTGCACTCATTTTGTTAAATGAAGCGATCCCTTGTGCATTAGTCGTCACCGTTTGGTTACCGACTTGTACTTGTACATTTGCCGCAGGGCTTACTACTTTATCGCTGGTAAAGGTATCATTATTCCATACCCAATCTGCTTTTTGTACCGTAACGTTGAAGCCACTACTTGATTTCGGTAACGCAGGTGATGTCGTGACAGACTCTACTAATGAGATGCCATAAGCTCCAAAATACACATACACTTGATCCGAAGGTTCTAATACAAATGCGTCCATACCTACATCTGGAGATATCCATTGACCATTACGTTTGACCGCAAATAACCAACCACTGGATGGGTCTAGATCACCACTGTTAATGCCTGCAATACCAGTCACATATTTACCAAAAGAAGCACTGGCAATTGTTAACTTGATTCCGTTTTGCGAAGCTACATTTTGAAGAGCATCCAATGCATAGACAGCATCTGTTACTCCTGTTGTTACAGGTGCAGCAGGCCCTTCTACGGTTACAGAAGCTTGTACTTTATTGCCTTGTCCGGGTTCAGGAGTAGGCGTTGGGTCTGGCTCAGGTTGTGGTGCTACAGGAGGATTAGGATTCGTGTATAGTACCCCTGCATTTTGTGTATATAGATCATAAGCAATTAATGCTCGTAATGCTTGATCCGTTGAAAAAGCTTTATCTGATGCGCTTGCTTTGAGTTCATGACGGAAACCACCATCACTATTTTGAAAAGCAAGTAAACGATCGATTAACGATTTTCCATTTTTCTCAAATTGAAGGTCAGTTGGATTGAGTCCAAATGAAGCTAGACCAATAATCGTCTGAGCAATCGATTCACTGCTCGAATCGTCTGACTTCTGGATCAACCAATTGACGGCTTTTTGTCCTGCTGTCTGTACATCAGTACGATCTTTGTAAGGTGCTAATGCACTAAGTGCCATACCATAATAATCTGTTGCCATTTCGGGTCCATTGATCGCTGCTACTACACTATTAATTAGTGTATCGCGCCCTTGCTTCGCACCATTAGATACTTGGTAAGTGCCTGAATCCAGAGCAATCAAGGCAAACATCGGTCCATTAACACCTTGTTGATTAATATTGTCATGATTCACTAATTTGTCGATCAAATTACAGTTAGAAATGTTCGTCGCATTCAAGCCTGCGGATGTTCCAGCAATCACCATACGTGCCAGTTCTGTTACCGAAGGCTTGGCTTGAGCACATAAGTTGGTTACTTCTGTTCTCAGACTGGTATAGTAGCTAGCCGGTAACGCTTTGCCTGTACGTGCATAGCTCACAGCGATCCAATCGCCATCTACTCCACCATTAGCATCGATATATTGCATCGCTTGCGTGATAGCCTGACCATATACAGATTGGGTGACGTTCGTATTGACGGTTGAATCGTTAGTAGAAGAATCATTCGAAGTGTAGACCGCTTGAGATACGGTGGTTTTCGTAGGATTCGATTCATCTGCTGCATACGCAGAAGCAGAAAATATACCAGACGGTACTAATGTAGCGATCGTAAGAACCAGTGTTAAGATCGTAGCGATCCACTGACGGGATAGAGATGATTTCATATGAGACCTTCTTTCTTGTTTTAATAAAATGGTCATAACGACAGTACAACATAAAAAAGCCACTTCAGCGGAAGTGACTTAAAAGGCATAACAGTACAGCATTTCATCGCCTATCTATAGTGTAGGCTTAGAATGATATGACTGTTTCTCCTCTTTGCTCCGAAGATGATAGAAACGATTGCTCGCAAGGCAGGTCTCCTGGCTCTGCTTCATCACATCCTCCTACCTTCCCATCGCTTCATGCAACAGTGGCGTACTACTGGAGTTGTTCAGCATTTACAGTGGCGGGACCGCGCCGGAATACACCGGACTTCCCTTTTAAGCGGATACAAAACCATATTCGTATCTGCACCTTGGACAATAGAATATATGTAATTGTCGTATTTATCATAGCGATAGCACAGGGCTTTGTCTACGAATTACGCTAAATTACTTATAGAAAATATATGAAAAATAAAAGCGCATCCTGCTCACAGGATACGCTTCTTTATAACAATAATATTCGGCTTACGCTTTAACTTCCATCGTCCAACCAAATGGATCTTCGGCTACGCCTTTTTGGATGCCTGTTAATGTCTCATACAACTTGGCAGACAATTCGCCTGTTTTGCCTTCGTTGATGATCATTTTTTCGCCTTGCCAGTTCAGTTCACCCATTGGAGAAATAACCGCTGCGGTACCTGTACCGAACGCTTCTTCCAATTTGCCTTCTTTGTGCGCTTCTTCTAATTCATCAATTGAAAGAATGCGTTCTTCCACAGGAATATCCCAGTGCTTCAGCAATTGAATAATCGAATCGCGCGTAATTCCGCTAAGAATACTACCGTTTAGTGCAGGTGTTACCACGATACCGTTGATTTTGAAAAAGACGTTCATACTACCGACTTCTTCGATGTATTTACGGTGCACGCCATCTAACCATAGCACTTGAGAGTAACCCAATTCTGTAGCGCCTTCTTGTGCTTTAAGTCCTGCTGCATAGTTACCTGCTGTTTTCGCCATACCTACACCGCCGGGAACAGCACGTACATATTTAGATTCAACGAAAATTTTAACCGGATTGATGCCTTCTGCATAATAAGCACCTACAGGTGAAAGAATAATCATAAATTTATACTGACGAGAAGGAGATACACCAAGAGTTGGTTCAGTTGCGATAACAAATGGACGCACATACAGTGAATTACCTTCACCTTCTGGAATCCATTCACGATCCGTTAGAATCAACTGACGCAAAGCTTCAAGTGCCAATTCAGGATCAACTTCTGGAATACTCATACGCTCATTTGAAATATTTAGACGCTCTATATTTTTGGTAGGACGGAACATGAGGACACGTCCATCTTCGGTTGCATATGCTTTAAGCCCTTCAAAAATCGTTTGTCCATAATGGAATACTTTTGCCGCCGGGTCCATCATAATGGGTTGATAGGGAACGATACGTGCATCATGCCAACCTTGCCCTGCATCATAATCCAAAATAAACATATGATCTGTAAATTGTGTACCAAATACTACCCCATCCATTGATGACGGTTTCTCTTTTTTATTCTTTGTATGCTCAACAGTGATCTCTATACTCATAGTCTATATCTCCTTAAACAAATTATTCCCTAAATCATATCACTTCTTATCCCAAATCGAAAATACTTAAAAACAATAAGTTGATAGGTAAGCTGTCAAAGCAACTTTAGCCTCTACTCAATGCCTCTTTTTCCTTTATAATAAATCACAGTACATTCAAACAAGGAGGCAAGATCTGTTATGACTATTCCTGAAAATAATTCGATCAACAATATCGAGCGGTTTTCCGGTTTTGAAGATGTCTATGATCAGCATCGTCCAGTGGCGCCTAGTCTTGTAGTTGATATCCTTTCAAATTATTTGCAAAAGAAACCCGGACTTGTGGTCGATGTGGGCTGTGGTACAGGGTTATCTTCTTTTATATGGCGGGATCGGGCAGACCGAATTATTGGGGTAGAACCGAATCTGGATATGTTAAATAAAGCTCGGTATAAGCTCAGTCTGACGACACAAGCCGATCATTTATCATTTGAACAAGGCTACTCGAATCAGCTTTCTCTGGATTCGAATAGCACCGATATCGTCACATGCTCTCAGTCGTTCCATTGGATGGAACCTGTCAGTACACTCAAAGAAATCGCTCGTGTGCTGGTACCCGGTGGTATTTTTGCGACATACGATTGCGACTGGCCACCTACAGTCAACTGGCAACTGGAACGCGAATACAACAACTTATTAGCGATCTCAGAGCGTATTATTGCAGAACAAGCAGACCCTCACAAAGTTGCTCATAAGCGCAATAAAGACAACCATCTTCAACAGATTGAGCAAAGTGGCTACTTCCGATTTACCAAAGAAATTGTATTTCACAATATCGAAGCATGTAGTGCAGAACGGTATGTAGGGATTTTGCTCAGTCAGGGGGGAATTCAAGCAGCACTTCAATTAAAATCTGATTATTTAGAATCCGAGATTAATATTTTCCAAGCGATGGCAGATGATTATTTCCGTGGTGGAGTCACCAATGCCATGTTCAGTTATCGGATGAGACTCGGGATTCGTTGATCGAGATGGCTTGATTAGGATTGGAAATGAGAAGAAGCACTGAACTAATGTTCAGTGCTTTTGTTGTGAAGAATACGTATCTTCAAGCTACTATATTTTCAGGTTCATTTACAACCCTTTTTCACGTAAATTGATATGATCTAGCTCTGTACTGCTATTAAAAATAAATTCTAACTGATAAGCTCCGCGCACATACGTAACTTTCGTTTGCTTCATTTTGCCATTTTTGATTGTTGTTGTAGCACTTGGTGTGTACCAGTTTTTGAGTAACATTTTCATCGTGATCCCACCGATATTGGTCTGACGTTCAACATTAGTACCGAAGTAACGCATCTCACGAATTTTGGTCAATTTATAGTTAAATGCATAACCCGGATTCCCCATCTCTGCATGATACGTATCGAATCCGTCAGCATCGGTCATCGCTTTGTCCGGTTTACCAAAAGCTTTCACCACTTGATCTCTAGTCGTTTTGCCGACTGTAAATGCACTGGCATTGCCCGGAAGTTGCCCTTTTAAAGCTGGTTTGTAGAAGCTATTTAGCGTTTTCAAAGCCATTTGGCTATCGCTAGCCGTAACTTTGCTAGGTGTAGCCGCAGATACCGTCTGTACAGAAGCGAATCCACTGGTGAGTCCAAGCGTTCCGACAGCCAATACACCTGTAAGTGTAGCTGTAAGCATGACTTGTTTGATCGATTTTTGAGTATTCATATTCATTTCCTCCTTGTGAATAAGGCTATAAACTATGTCTTATTCATGTGTGTGTTGCTTGATTCCAACGATAGTCTGTTCATTGTGATAGAGATTAAGTAACTATATACTTATCTATACCAAAAGTATAAGCGCTTATACTTAATATTTCAGAGTATACTTTTTAAAGTGTTCTACTGTCAACAATATAGGACTTTGGTCGCTATGTTAATCTATTAACATGAGGTTGAAGTTCTAGAGAAAAGGGTATTTAACAGCTACAGACTTTAAAATGAACAGGGGTGGAGACAATGGATATGGAGACAACAACAAGCGAAGAAACGACTATACCACATCGTCCAAGAATTGCGTTGACAGGAGCAAGTGGTTATATCGGGCACAATCTATTGAAGCGACTAACCGATCATTACGATGTCATTGCTTTGTCCAGACATGGCGATGATAAAGAAAACAGTGAACATGTTGAATGGCGTTCTTGTGAATTGTTCTCGATATCTGATGCAGAAAAAGCGTTAGAAGGTGCAGACTATGCGATCTATCTTGTACATTCTATGATGCCAACTGCCAAGCTAACCCAGGCTCATTTTGAAGATATGGACGTTATTTTAGCAGATCATTTTGCACGGGCAGCCAAAAAAAATGGAATCAAACAAATCGTTTATCTAAGTGGTATTATTCCTGAAGGAGTTCCACGGGACAAATTATCACGTCATTTACGTAGTCGTCTGGAAGTGGAGCAGATTCTAGGCTCTTATGGAGTGCCTGTAACAACTATTCGTGCAGGACTGATCGTCGGACCTCAAGGTTCTTCGTTCCCGATCCTTGCCAAGTTGGTACAACGTTTACCCGTAATGACATTACCGACATGGACACGTACAGAGACGCATCCTATTGCTTTATCTGATGTACTGCAAGCTTTGAAAAAAAGTATCGGTAGTACCGAATTATATAATCGTGCGATAGATGTCGGTGGCCCTGATATCATGACATACAAACAAATGATGATGAAAACCGCAGATGTGATGGAGAAAAAACGTGCCTTCCATGACGTTCCTTTTCTAACGATTCATCTATCCCGTCTCTGGGTTACACTGGTGACAGGAATGCCCAAAGAGATGGTATATCCACTCGTTGAAAGTCTAGCGCATCCCATGGTAGCGAATCCTGAACGCAAAGTCGAAGGCATCAGCGATGGACAGATTACATTTGAAGAGTCTGCCAAATCTGCACTGGAAGAAGAAGCGAAGGAAAAAGAAAAAGCCAAAGAGAAAAAAGAACAGGCTAGTGCTTCTTCTGCTTCTGCCCCCGCTCCTGCAACGGAATCAGTGTCAGATGTACGCTCTATCCAGCGTGTCGTTTTACCTGACGGTAAAAATGCAGACTGGGCAGGTAAGTATTATATGGAGTGGTTAGGCGGCATAGCCAAATTCTTGATTCGTACTGAATATGATGGTAGCAGTATTTACCGTGTCTATATTCGCCCTTCCCGTCAGCCTATTTTGGAGTTAACCTATTCTCCTGAATTAAGCAGTAAAGATAGTGCAGTTTACCATATTACAGGCGGCGCTTTTACCAAAACCAAAGAAAATCACGAAGGACGATTGGAATTTTTACAAGTTCCGGGTACACAGGATTGTGTTATTGCTATCCATGATTACCTTCCTTCTTTACCGTGGTTTATCTATAAATTCACTCAAGCCAAAGTACATCTATGGGTCATGTATGCTTTCCGTCGTCATTTGAAACGAATGATCAAAACAGGCAAGCAACATGAATTCCCGGGTGGTCAACAATCTCAAGATTCGCAACATGCCCCTACGCATGCGATAAGCGGTACCCACAGTACGCCTTAATATCTTTGTCGATAAGTTAGGATAGAACGCATCATAGGATTTCACAGGTCTGAACATTCATTGTCATGATGAATAGATTCAGACCTTTTTATATCGTCGATTAATACATGTATAAACAAGGATCTGAATCTCCTTTTGGGATGATCTGTATATTCATGATAAAATAAATAAATACGATAGATACCACAAGCCGAAGGGAGCTTATTATACTGTGAAAAACGAACTGATTGAACGCTTAACTTCTTACGTGCAAATTGATACCCAATCCAACGAGGATAGTGAGACTTGCCCTTCTACTCCGGGACAATGGACGCTTCTTCACCAATTGGTTGAAGAATTAGAACAGATTGGTATGGAAGATGTCACTCTAGACGGCAACGGTTATGTCATGGCAACTTTGCCTTCGAATACAGATCAACAAGCACCTGTGATCGGCTTTCTAGCTCATGTTGATACAGCGACTGACTTTACAGGCAAGAATGTAAAACCAAAGCTTCTTGAAAATTATAATGGTGGCGATATTCTACTGAATGCTGATGTAGGCGTTGTGCTTTCACCAAAAGATTTCCCGGAATTGGAGCAATATAAAGGTCATACACTGATGACTACCGATGGAACTACACTACTTGGTGCGGATAACAAAGCAGGGATTGCTGAGATTATGACAGCGATGCACTACTTGATCGATCATCCCGAAATCAAGCATGGCAAAATCAGAGTAGCTTTTACACCGGATGAAGAAATTGGTCGCGGCCCGCATTTATTCGATGTAGCGAAGTTCGGTGCAGAATATGCGTATACCGTAGATGGCGGTCCACTGGGAGAACTTGAATATGAGACATTCAATGCCGCTGCCGCTAAAGTCACTTGCAAAGGCAGTAATGTGCATCCCGGTACAGCTAAAAACAAAATGGTGAATGCAGCGAAAATTGCGATGGAACTGCATCGTCGTCTTCCAGCAGGTGAAGCTCCTGAATTTACAGATGGTTATGAAGGATTCTTCCATCTTTCTTCTATTCAAGGAGATGTAGAAGAAACGCAATTATCTTATATTATTCGTGATTTTAACCGTGAAAATTTTGAACATAGAAAAAATCTATTAACTAGCATTGTCGAAGAATTTGGACAAACGTATGGTGAAAACAATATTTTGATCGAAATGAAAGATCAATATTACAATATGCGTGAAAAAATAGAGCCTGTAAAACATATCGTCGATATAGCAGGACAAGCGATGAAAAATGTAGGTGTTGAACCTCATATTACTCCTGTTCGCGGAGGAACTGATGGTGCTCAATTGTCTTATATGGGTCTACCTACCCCGAATATTTTTACAGGTGGCGAAAATTATCATGGTAAATACGAGTACGTGTCTGTAAATAATATGGTCAAAGCCACAGAAGTGATTGTTGAAATTGCTCAATTATTTGCCAAACCCAATCAAGCGTAATATTCCGTCTGGATCGAATAACTTATAATCCATCTAAATACGATAGAAAGCAGGTATAACTCTATGACATTTTCGACTTCTCTTCAACGCACAGTAGCTCCTTTTCGTGCAGATCAGGTAGGTAGTCTACTGCGCACCGATACGATCAAGCAAGCTCGTCTTCAATACACAAGCGGTGAACTTCATGCAGATCAGCTACGTGAGATTGAAAATGAAGAAATTCGCCGAATCGTAGCGAAGCAAGAAGAAATCGGTTTATTATCGATTACAGATGGTGAATTTCGCCGGGCATGGTGGCACTTTGACTTTTTAGAGCGTTTGGATGGAGTTGAGGGGTACGACACTGAAGGTGGTATTCAATTTCACAATACAACGACCAAAGCACATGGAGTCAAAGTCACAGACAAAATCGACTTCACTACTCATTCGCATGTGGATGATTACGCATTTCTGCATAGCATCGTCAGTCAAGGTCGTACTGCGAAAATGACGATTCCAAGTCCGAATATGTTGTTGTTCCGTGGTCAAATTGAAACGGATTTGTATGAGGATCGTGATGTTCTTTTGCATGATTTGGCACAAGCGTATCAAAAAGCTATTCGTGCTTTTTACGACGCAGGTTGCCGTTATCTGCAATTGGATGATACGTCATGGGCAGCATTCTTTTCAGAAGAAGCCAAAGCCAAGTTGCGTAACGATGGCAAAGATCCAGATCAAATGCTTGCAGATGCGGCTAAATTAATCAATGAATCGATTGCTAATCGTCCAGCAGATATGATGATTACAATGCATATTTGCCGGGGGAATTTCCGCTCGACATGGGCAGCATCTGGTGGTTATGATGGCGCAGCCGAGACCATTTTGGATGGACTGGATCTGGATGGATTATTTATGGAATATGATGACGAACGTTCAGGATCATTTGATGCGCTTCGCTTTGTGAAACGTCCGAATCTACAAATTGTACTGGGTCTGGTCACTTCCAAATATGGAGAATTGGAACATCCTGATGAGATTAAGCGTCGGATTGATGCCGCATCCAAATTCGTGAATCTAGATCAATTATGCTTGAGTCCACAATGTGGATTTGCTTCAACAGAAGAAGGTAATTTATTAACCGAAGAGCAACAATGGGATAAACTACGTCATGTTATCCAAATCTCGCAAGAGGTCTGGAAATAAATATCGCATGTGTGCATTAAATATTGGAGTGAATCATTATGGAATGTCGGGTTGGCTGTGCCGCCTGTTGTATCGCAATCTCTATTTCTTCACCGATCCCGGGGATGCCGGAAGGTAAACCTGCTGGAGTTCCTTGTCCCCAACTAACTACAGAGCGCCGTTGCGGATTATTCGGTCGACCGGAGCGTCCAGACGTATGTGGTGGATTACCAGCTTCTTTAGAGATGTGCGGTACAACAAATGAAGAAGCTTTTGCTTATCTAGAAGCCTTAGAACAAGCAACAGCTCCTACCAAGTATAGATCATAGCATCATCCATCATCGCTTTAACCATTTCCCTTTTACAGACGATCAGAATACAAGCATCTTTTCTGCTGACGTATATCTGGTCTGTAAAAGGGATTTTTGTGTCTACTCCTGATCTTAATCTTCAAAAAAGGCAAGCTGGATTAACTGCTTGGCACGGTTTAATTTTTTGGCGTCCAATTGTTGTAACATCGCAACAATATCATTCTTTTCTGCGGACTCACTCGAAGTTTCCACTTTAGAAGGAAGTATGCGAGCTGGTTCATTGATCTGTATGGCCTTTTCTTCAATCTGAACCCATGAAGTGCTTATCACATCTTTCATCAAAGATACAAGAAAGCGGATATCTTCTAGCTTATATTGATGAAGAAAATGACTCATATTGTGATGGATATGCTGGTGTAATTGTTGATGTAATATAAATATTTTTTTGCCCAAAGGCGTTAATCGAAACAGCACTTCTTTTTTATTATCTGGTACAGGCTCGAACTGAATCATGTAGATATCTGCTAATCGGCGTGTAATTTTGGATACACTGCCTCTAGGAATGCTATATTGCTTGGAAATAGTAATCCCATTTACAGGCTCTAACTCTCCAATCGCATCAATCACATGAAGCATCTGTACAGTCGCTACTTTTAAAAAATCGATGACATCCGAGTCAGACGTATGCATCATCATCCATTTCTTTTCTTCATCTTCCCCTTCAGCTTGAAACCGCTGTTGAATCGCAGCCATATGATCGATAACTTCGGTAATTAATGCGTTCTGCTCTATCTCGTTGTTCATGATCGTCTTCTCACCTTCATCTTTTTGATATCGTGCCATCCTTACCAACCTTTATTTACATCTCAATATAACCTTTTTCTCAGTATAGCAAGAGAGTCTCTGATTAGAAAAAAATAGAAAAGCTATTTACAAAACAGTTTTGAAGCCTTATTAACTAAGCAAAACAGTCTTTATATTGTCCCAACAATGTAATTATTTCTATATATATAAATAAATATATTTTACTGTATGAAAAAGTTAAAATTTTAAATTTAGTTGCGTATTTAGCACGGTTTATCAGACTTTCTCGCCGTTTCAGCCTTAATTTCACGATCTGAAATTCCGATATTATAGAAGTATGCACACTATAAAATTGTGATCAAAGGGTGATGAATGAATGAGTACGACGGATTCCTTATTAAAGTTTGTTCCTTACATCGGTAAAATTTTGAGAGAACGCGCAACCATCTGTCTCTATAACGAGACTCATATGCTTTATTATGAAGAACTAGATGGAATCGATCTTGGATTCAAAACAGGGGATGCTCTTCCAGCGGGATTCGATCATTACGCTTCCTTAACCGATAAAATTAATCCTTCAATCAGCTATTATCCTAAAGAAGTGTTTGGCGTTCCTTTAGAAGGAATTAACGTACCTATTTATGATGGCAGTACACTTATCGCTGTTCTTTCTGTAAGTTACGATAAGACGACGCAAGAAAACTTAGATTCTGTTTTACAAGAAAATGTCTCTGCTGCTGATGGTCTTGTCGATATGGTACAACATGTTGCTGCTCATGCTCAGCAATTACAAGCAACCAGTGAACAAATTTTGCAAAACAGTAAAATCACTGTTGAAAAATCAGGCAAAATTAACGAAGTGGCTACATTGATCAAAGACATCTCAGAACAAACCAACTTGCTTGGTCTAAACGCAGCGATTGAAGCGGCTCGTGTAGGCGAGCTTGGAGCTGGATTTGGCGTTGTTGCGACTGAAGTGCGAAAATTGTCAGTTAATGCCAAACAAGCGACCGGTGATATCGAAACCGCTCTGCGTGATGTACAACAATCAATTCGTCATATGGAAAATGAAATTGCTCAAATTACCACTTCTTCTCAAGAACAATCTTCTCTGGTTGGCTCCTTTACTGATGTTATTGAACGTCTGCAAGCAGCAAGTACCTCCATGAAATTGATAACAGACAACCTTTATCGCTACAGTGTTCCTCTCAAAAAATAATCTTCATTTACCTATTTTAATCCACCTACTAGAGTTATTTAAAGATAGAAGCTCTATGATGATAGAGCTTTTTTCACTCATACCTGTCTCTAGTTGTTGTCCCTTAAAAACATTAGCCTTTACTATAAGGCGCTTCTATCCGATAGTAATACATATAGATACTATCAAAAATTGAGTACGAAAAGGATGATTAGAATTATGCCAGTAATGGATGCACTATTAACCGCTTTGCCGTTCATCGGAAAACTTTTACGCGAGCGAGCTACGATCTGTCTTTATGATCATGAGAAAATTCTCTATTATGAACAATTTGGAGGCATTGATCTAGGATTCGTCTCTAATGGCCCTTTAGCTCCTGGCTTTGAAAACTTTGCTGGAATTAAAGATAAAGTGAATCCATCCATCACTCCTTTTCCTAAAGAAATGTTCGGTGTGTCTTTAGAAGGTATTAATGTGCCTATTCATGATAATGGTCAAATCGTTGGTGTGATGACAATCAGTTATGACCAAAGAACGCAAGAAGATCTACAAGGCGTTATGACAGAAAACGTTGCTGTATCTGAAAATCTTGTCGACATGGTACAACATATCGCTGCTCATGCTCAACAATTGCAAGCAACTAGCGAACAAATTTTGCAAAACACCAAAACAACGGTTGAAAAATCAAGCAAAATCAATGAAGTAGCGATCTTGATCAAAGATATCTCAGAACAAACCAACTTGCTTGGTCTGAATGCTGCGATTGAAGCGGCTCGTGTAGGAGAACTTGGTGCAGGATTCGGTGTCGTAGCTACAGAAGTACGTAAATTGTCTGTCAACTCTAAAAAAGCTACAGGCGATATCGAAACCGCTCTACGTGATGTACAAGAATCTATTCGTCAAATGGAAAACGAGATCACTCAAATTACCACTTCTTCTCAAGAACAAGCTACTCTTGTAGGTTCCTTTACCGAAGTTATCGACCGTCTACAAGCTACAGGCGAATCGATGAAAGATATCACTAAAAATATCTACTACTATAACAGTCAGCAAAAATAATCTATTGTGCTTCTATAAATAGCAAAAAGCGCTACAATCCGTAACAGCGATTGTGGCGCTTTTTTGTCGATCTATTTCTACTATCTACTATAGCGATGCTGTATTCGTTGATCACAAGTAACGATTATCTCCTATCTTCTTATATCGTCACAACACTTCGTTCGATTCGGTTACGTCCTGCATGCTTTGCTTGGTATAATGCATAATCACTGCGCTGATATAACATACTCAGATGAGTATCTGAAGTAGCGAGTACAGTGACAATACCGATACTAATCGTATAGGACAACGGTAAAGCATGAAAGCGATGATTTTCAATAGTAGAACGTATCTGTTCTGCTATTTGGCTCGATTGTTGTTCATCTGTATCTGGTAGAAGAATAGCAAATTCGTCTCCACCATATCTTCCAAATATAGCTTGCTCTTCTAAACTATTTGCAATAAGTATTGCCATATCTCGTAATACGCGATCTCCTACATGATGACCATATGTATCATTAATATTTTTATAATGATCAATATCGAATAAAAGATAAGAAATCGATTGTTGTTTTTTGGCTAATGTATGAATACAGTTTTTGCTTTGGATCATAAATGTACGCCGATTCAAAATACCAGTCAGCTCATCATAGCTAGCAATTCGTAACAGCTCAACATCCGCCTGTTCTTTGGATAACAGCACAAATCCGGTATTTCCCAAGATCATAATTAAATAAAGTGAAAGAAACGTAAACGTTTGATACATGCCTGTTGTAAATAATCCAACCTCATTCCCTAAATAAATAGCAGAAATAGCTCTACACCATAGACTGATTGCAACAATACTATACAAATACCCCATTAAGTGTTGAAGCGAGGACGCTTGGCGATCTGAAATCATACGATAGGCGGGATAGAGGATAAATAGAGATGTAGCTATAGAAGCGTAAATAATGCGAGTCGTCTCTGTCACATTCAAGAGGTATATAGATACAAAACCGATAATGATGATGACCATCCATCCGATATACAAATGGCGGACTTTTCTAGAAAATGCTTTTTGCAATACCAGAAATGATGCAGGCTCAAATGCAGCCCCGATAAACAACAATGAATTAGCTGCCACTATTGAGAAAAAGTCCGGTGCTGTATTTTGAAAAAGTAACATAAACCATGCAATCGCTTGTACCCACTTAGAGGCATAGAACATATTCACAGCACGATCTTTTGTATAATTCTGACGATACGCTCGGATCAAAATAACTGTAAAGATATGTCCAAATACAAGCGAAATGAATACTGTCTTCATATCCAGATTGAAATCCATCTGTCTTATTCACACACCTTAATCGATGATATTTAATTATGTATCAGTATAACAAGTTTTGAGTAACGGAAATAGTCAAATCATTACCCGAATTGGAATAAATAAATTGTAGTGACATACACTTTACTGCAATTTATATGTAAATAATAATATTTCTTTTCTATCTGCGTCTTTTCAGGTACAATGCTTGAGGTATGTCTGACGAAACGTTAGAGATACCTAACAATTATTGGAGGCTAAAATCCTTATGCAAACTTCTTCGCAAACTCAAGTTAAGATCATTAATGCTGATCCTAGCGCACTCGGCCTATTCGGTCTGGCTATTGTTACTCTGGTAGCTTCTTCTCAAAAGCTAGGTCTGACTACAGGTCTAAGTTATGCTATTCCCTGGGCGATCTTTCTAGGTGCTTGCGCTCAATTATTCGCTTGTATTCAAGATTCCAAGCGAAACAATACATTTGGTACGACTGCATTTGGAGCATTTGCTTTCTTCTGGTTCGCTATGGCAGGCAACTGGATGATCAAAATGGGTGTATTCGGAACAGCTCTTGCGAGTGATGTAGATGGTAAACAGTTAGGTTTTGCTTTTGCCGGTTATCTAGTGTTTGTTCTCTTTATGACGATTGGTGCTATGGAAACACACAAAGTATTGTTTATTATTTTCTGCTTGATCGATCTATTATTTTTAGGGCTGACTTTTGATGCGTTTGGTGTAGCTCCTCATATTTTCCATACGCTTGCGGCTTATGCAGAAATGGGTATCGGCATTGTATCTTTATACGGTACAGGCGCATTGGTATTGAATACGCATTTCGGCAAAACCTTTTTACCAATCGGTAAGCCTTTCGGTATTTTCAAAGATCACAACTAATACAACAGCATACTGAACGAAATATATCCAAAAAAACACATGTAGGCATTAAGCTACATGTGTTTTTTGGTTGCTTATACTTTATAGATATAGATTTTGGTGCGATGGATATCAACGCACTGAACGACTTTCTCAGGTGTCCAATCCGGTAATGCAAAATACACGCTAATAATATATGTATAGGTTGTGGCACGTTCACGCAAAATAGGATTTAATCGCTTCATGGCTCCCGGAAACAAATAGCAGATAATCATATTGGCTTCTTCATACGGATACTGATACATATCGCCACGAATCCAGTTCACCGATACTTTTTCAAATCGTGCCCAAAGCTTCGAAATCCAGAACGGTATAAACGAGTTCTCAATGCCTGTGACTTTATATTCAGGGCAATGCTTCGCTAGAAATATCGCTAATGTTCCCCAACCTGACCCGGTTTCGATAATAGTTTTGGGACGTGTTTTGTAGTCCATATGTTGTTGGATAGTTGAATATCGCTCAACTGGATCATCGGTCTTTAACTTGAATAGTGGACGATCCAATTCTTGTATTTTGGATAAGCGTAATACTTCTTCAGCAATCTTGCTTCGGATCAATGCAGAAGCAGGCAATGGAGAGATACCATTACGCCAGCTATAATACACGATCGACAATACAGCAATCAATACAACAACCAGCAATACAGTCGATACGACCAACGATCCAGTATCCATAGATGCTCTACTCCTTTGTAAATGGTAGTCTATTTATGATACAATTCCCAGCTATGAAATACCAGTTTCTTCTATATTTATCCTCAACCATAAAACCACTTCCCTGTAGATAGGAAAGTGGTTTTTATAGTTGTTCTTTGTAAGATTATTATCCTTTGATCGATCCACCCAATAGACCACGTACAAAGTACTTCTGTAGAGCAAAGAATACAGCAAGTGGTGTTAACATGGAGACAAAAGCAGCTGCCGTTAACAAATGCCAGTCACTACCACGCGAACCAACCATATTCGCAATATTCATTGACAGTACTTGCACTTCCGGTTGAGAACCGAGGAAGATAAGCGACACCAGATAATCATTCCATACCCATAAGAACTGGAAGATACTGATCGAAGCCAGTGCCGGTACAGATAATGGAAGAATCAATTTGGAGAAGATGGTAAAGTTAGTTGCTCCATCCATATAAGCTGATTCAAACAGATCACGAGGAAGCTGACTGATCGAATTATACATAAAGTAGGTGATTAGCGGTAACCCGAAAGCAGTATGGGCTAACCATATACCAAAGTATGTTCCGTTCAGTCCGAGTGCTGTATAATCGCGCAAAATAGGAATCAAAGCAACTTGTAAAGGTACGACGAGCAATGCGATCACAATAACGAAAAAGAATCGTCGTCCTTTAAATTTCAACCAGGCAAACGCATAAGCGGCAAAAGAAGCGATAAAGATCGGAATCACGGTCGATGGAATAACAACAGCAATCGTATTCCAGAACGATCTACCCATGCCGCTACCTTGCTCGGTTTTGACCGTGCCATCCGGTTGCGTGATTTTGTACTGTTTCCCCCCTAGAACCGTTTCATAGTTCTGAGTGGTGAAATTAAGCGTCATTCCGCTCCATTTTTTGTCCTGAACATCGACCGTACGTGAACGGCGATTTTCCCAGACCAGACGTTTGTCGCCTTGCATTACACCCGCTTTGAGCTGATCATCGCTGAATGTCTGTCCGTTAACTGTAATCGGCTGACGAAGGTCGGTATCTTTTGGAAGCTTGACTTGTTCTTCAGTTGCCCACTGGCGATGAGGGAATACTGTCCACCATCCGGTTTGTAAAATATCGGCGGCTGGACGTACAGATGAGATTAATAGCCCTAGCGTAGGAATAAACCAGATAATACAGATAATCGCTAGAATCGTATTAACCAACCAACTCGCTTTGCGTTTGGGTGCTTTATGTTTTCGTTTAGCCATCAGAAGCTTCCCTCCTTCTGAAGCTGGCGCAGATTCAGGATAATAACCGGAATAACTGCAATCAGCAACACAATCGCAAGCGTAGAACCATAGCCTGCATTTTGATACATAAATAATTGACGGTAGAACTCAGTCGCAACCACTTCTGTTCCATACTGTCCGCCCGTCATAATCATAACGACATCGAATATTTTCAGTGTGAATACAATAATGGTTGTGGTTACTGCTAGAACGGTACTGGAGATCACAGGCAACATGATTTTGAAAAAGATACGCACTTCGCCTGCACCATCCATACGTGCCGCTTCCAACATATCTTCCGGTATTCCTTTGATCGAAGCGGAAAAGATAACCATTGCAAACCCGGTCTGCATCCAGACCAATATGACAATCAAGAAGAGGTTATTCCAGGGTTGCACCATACTGAGCCAGCCCTGCGGCTGGAGTCCTAACTGCACCATAATTGCGTTAAGTAGACCGATCTGGTCATCGCCTGGTTGATAGTAATAAATGAATTTCCAGATAACGCCTGCGGCTACGAATGAAATCGCCATTGGCATAAATACAATTGCTTTGGCAAGACGCTCAAAGCTACTGCGGTCAGCCAGTACAGCGACCAACATACCCAAAATTACGCATGCTAATGTACCGAATACCACCCAGAGCAAGTTATTACGTAGCGCTGTTAACAATAGTCGGTCTGTAAATACAGCCCCAAAGTTAGCCAGCCCTACAAAGCGGGTAGAATCAGCATTAAAAAAGCTTAAGTATAATGTGCGTAGTGTCGGTAAAAAGAGCAACCAACCTAGCAACAATACAGCAGGTCCTACAAATACATAAGGAATTATACGTTCTTTCCATTTATCCGAGTATTGCTCAACCACCCAGTTCAGGGACCAGTAAATCGAATAGATCCCAAATATTCCCCAGATTACAGCAAGCACAGCATTTAAAACTGGTGGAAGATCCGAGCTTCTAAAAAATAAAAAGATCGAGAAATGCAAGCCTAAGTTTACAGCAGGCACAAGTATCGATAATAAAATCAACTTCAACATAGACCCTTGATTGGCTCGCACGTCCATCGGCTTTCCCCCTTAATCAAGCCAAAATCGGACCGATAGCATCGGCCCGTTCTGACTCATGTCAATGTATACCTGCTATCCATACCTATAGTATCTGAAGTGCAATACTATTGTTTTTTGAAGCCTGATTGAATTTCAGCCATCGCTTCATCTAGACTAGCTGTACCACTCACATAATCCGTCATACCTTTCCAGAACGTTCCTGCGCCTACAGAACTTGGCATCAAGTCAGAACCGTCAAAGCGGATTGTTTTGGCTTCTTGTACAAACTGAGACATACGACGTTCTTGATCATTAGCGAACCAATCATCAGGAGTACCGTTCATTGGAGGTGTTACCCCACCGGATTGAATCCAGCTTTGTAGAGATTCTGCTGTTGTGAAGAATTCCATAACTGCACGTACTTCTGGGCGGTCATTGAACATAGCATAGATATCACCAGAGATCATAGCAGGTGTACCATATTGCTCATCGATCGATGGGAACGGGAACCAGTCATACTCATCTGCTGTTACGCCTTCAGGAATAAAGGATACGATAAATCCTGCTTGACGGTTAAACCAAGCTTTAGGAGGGTCTGTGAACAACGGTTGAATAGAATCCCCGAAGTTCGTTGTTACGATTGAACTACGTCCACCATATACATAATCTTTGTTAAACCAGATATCAGACATTTTTTTCACTGCATTTTTAACAATTGGATCTGTAAATGGCAATTCACCTGTTAACCATTTGTCATAGTTTTCAGGAGTGGTTGTACGAAGCATAATATCTTCGATCCAGTCTGTTGCAGGCCAGCCTGTTGCTGTACCACTTTCAATACCGATACTCCAAGCAGGATCGCCATCTTTAGCGATTTGCTCTGTTAATGCCATCATTTCGTCCCAAGTCTTAGGTACTTCATAACCAGCATCTGCGAACGCTTTTTTGTTGTACCAGACTAAGCTTTTCACACTACTACGTGCCCATACGCCCGCAGTCAATTCTTTACCGCCTTCACCTTTCATTTTCGCCATATCTAGCCAGCTATCTTTGTATTGCTCTTTCAAATAGCTTTCGTCCATAAAGCTAGATATATCGACCACTTTACCAGAGTTAGCGAATCCTTCTAACAATCCTGGTTGTGGGAAGTCAGCGATATCCGGTGCATTACCACCGTTTACACGTACATTAATAGTAGCTTCAAATTCTTTAGAACCTTCATAAGCGATATCAATACCAGTCTGATCTTCAAATGCTTTGATACTTGCATTGAATTTCTGCTCATCCGCATCTACGAATGGACCATACATCGTTACTTTGGTTCCTTTATATTCACCTTTTAAGGCTTTCTCTAATTCAGATCCAGCTGGAACTTTAGCTGTTTTGATCATATCTGCGCCTGTTGTTGCTGTAGCTGTTGTATCTGTTCCTGTTGCAGCGGGTTCTGGTGTAGCCGTATTACTTGTTGTTCCTCCGCATGCACTCATGACAACTGAAAATAACAAAACCATCATCAGTGACATTGTGCTGCTTTTTTTCAACTTACGCTTCATGTACTCAGCCCCTTTTTTTTGATTACACCTGTAATAAAAAAGCAATAAAAAGAACGTAAATAACAAAATTAGATATTTTTTACTTCTTACCCATTTTCTTATGTATTGGGTGAAAAGTAAATAGGAATCTGATAACGCTATCAAAATATTTTCAAATTCCTGTTATGCAGTAAAAAGTAGCATGGCTGAAAGAGATGCACTACATCTATAAATGTACTTATACGCCTCTTTGCAAACGCTTGCATACATCTGCAACCTCATTTTAGGACATGATTGATACATAAGCAAGAGTTATTTTCATCAATGAAAATAATTTAAATTTACCCTTATCTGTACGATATATTCCAGTAAATTATTAACATATATGTAATGTATAAAAATCAACTTATGATTATTTAAAATTAATGTTCAGAAATTGTTCAGTACTGTTCGATATAGTAAATCCATGTCACATGATTTAAAAACAAAGGGGATATTTACAGCATGAAAAAATGGATGATTTTATGCTTAGCTGCACTGATTGCATTGCCGGGGACAGCAACAACAAATGTTTTTGCTGAGAGCGATTCAACCAGTACAACAAGTAGCAACACAAGCACAGTTAGCAATGACACTTACTCTTCTGGCACTCCTGTCACTCATGTCGAAAGTACAAATACTGGCGTTACTTCTAATCAAGTCAATAAACCTGTGATTACGTTGATTGGTGATGCACAGATTCAAATTAAAGTAGGGAGTACCTTTTCTGATCCAGGTGTAACCGTACAAGACGATGTATACCCTGATCTCAAAACAGCTAATATCACTTACGAGTACAACGGTTCTCCTGTAACTAAAGTTGATACGAGTATAGAAGGTATATTCAAGATTCACTACAATGTAACTAATGGTGATAATGTAGCTGCTGATGAGGTTATCCGCACAGTTCTTGTTACAAGTTCCAAAAAATATATCGATTTATCAAGCGTTACTCTTTCTAACGCTTATGGTATGGCATATTACGGAGATTATGTTTATGTCGCTCAACGTGGTAAAGGCATATCTCGCGTAGATCTTTATACAGGTAAAGTAACTCCTATTGTAGAAACTTCTCGTTCTTTTATGGGTGTTGCTCTAAATTCTTCTGGGGACTTGTTTTATACCATTGATAGTGACTCACGTATTTATAAGTTGTCTCACCAAGATATAGCTCAACTGCCTTTAACTAATACAGATTTTAGTGAGAAGAGTACTGTATTCTTTTCTGAAAAATATAATTATATTTATGGTTTAGCTATTGATGCGAAAGATAATGTATATTTCTCTGATTATTCGACAAAAGCTATTTTAAAAATTCCAGCAGGTACAAACAGTGCTAAGGTCGTAATTGAAAATTTTGCTACCTCCTTCACAAGCTTTTCCTTCGACCTATCTGGAAATCTTTATGTAGCTGGAGGTAATGAAAAAGTGTATCGCATTTCTTCACAGGATTTGACTACTACTCCTTTACAATCAAGTAGTTTAGTTAATTTAAATCCGAACTCTTATGTAAGTGCATATGGAATAGTTTTTCTTCCTAATGGCGATTCTTACATTGGTAGTGGTGGATCTATGCAAAAATCACCTTTACAACCTACAGCTCCAACCATTGAACTTGTCGGTAGTTCTACAATCACATTAAGTGTAGGTGATACTTTTGTAGAACCTGGTGTAGTGATTACAGATGCTAACTATCCTGATCTAGTTGCAAAAATGAGCTATACGTTAAATGATACTCCTGTTTCTAGTATAGACACCAATATTACTGGTACGTATACCATTTATTACAATGTTACTAATCCTGCAAATCTTTCTGCTGAGCAAGTCACTCGTACAGTTATTGTGAAAGCAGCTAGTGGTTATTTTGATCTTGCTAAAGCGAATATTCTAAGACCTTATGGTATGGCTTATCACAACGGATATGTATATGTATCCTCCTATCAACAAGGGATTGATCGTATATCAGCAACTACAGGTGTAGTAGAACATGTAGTTCTATCACAAAGTCAATCACAAAATTATTTTTTCGGTGTTGCTTTAAATAAAGCAGGCGATCTATTCTATACCAAAAACATGGATACGCATGTTTACAAAATACCTGCAAAATATCTTAAAGATCTTCCATTAGATTCAACAACACTTAATGAAGTATCCGAGGCTTTCGATTCATATAATAATAGCACTATGTATGGGTTGGCTATTGATAACAATGACAATATGTACATTGGAAACAACAGCTACAATCCCAATTCCAATTTCAATTCTGACAGTAGCCTTATCAAAGTAAACCTGACAACAAAAGCAAGACAAAATGTAATCATAAATAATACAAATTCTAATTATTATTATAATGGTGTTCTGGGAGTCACTACAGATGCCAAAGGAAATTTATTTTATAGCACTAACGGATTTTTAGGCATGGGTAGCATGGGACTTAAAAAGATAAGTTCTGATCATTTGCAAAATTTACCTGTAGATAATTCACTCATCGAGTCTTATCAAAGTGATGTTTATTCTGCATTAGGGCTGGTTATTCTACCGAATGGTAAAGGATATTATAGTACTGGTGGTTCTATTCAACCATTCAAAAAAGTCGCTCCTCCTGTTATCACATTGACTGGTGACTCTTATATTCAATTGACTCAAGGTGATGCTTATGTTGATCCAGGATTCTCGATTAGCGACGCAGTAGATAGTAATCTACAAGCAACGATCACTTATACGTTAAATGGTGAACCTGTAAATGCTATTGATACTTCTGTTGTGGGTGAATACATTATTTATTACAATGTACAAAATAGCTCTGGTTTAAGTGCAAACCAAATGACTCGTTATGTATCAGTGAAAGCTATTCCGACCGATCTTACACAAGTTGAACTTAATCGTCCATTTGAATTAGCGTATTTCAATGGTGATGTATATTATGCTGATTATGATCGTGGACTTTACAAAGTTTCTACCAAAACATTAAAAGTGACTTACCTTTCTAAAGGCGATGATATCGTTGCTGTAACATTAAACAAAGCTGGAGACCTGTACTACTCCAAATCTGGTGATAATCGTGTATGGGTTCTAGATCATAAGTATCTGCAAGACAGTGAATTACTGCCTTATACAACTTCAGATTTAGAAGAATATAGCACTCTTTATTACACTGCGCCTAGTCAAGTGTTTAATCCATCCAGTGAACCTATTAATCTCATTTCTACTCAAGGTATGAAAAATGCTACATCTATTACTGGACTTGCTTTAGATCAACAAGATCGTTTGTATATTGCTACTACTACAAATGATTATTTTAGCGAAACATCGACTTCTAATATTGTTCGTCTATCTGGTGCCAATCTGAATCCTGAATTGGTTGCATCTTATCCAACAGTCATTCGCGGTATTACGATTAGCCAATTTGGTAATTTATATGTAAATGTGGGATATGCCTACTTGTACAAAGCCAAAGCTTCTTTACTTCAAAATCTTCCTGTTGCAACACAGAATTTTGAAATGATGGGTGAAACAAACTTTGCTTATGGTGTTGCATTCTTACCAGACCATACAGGGTATGTAAGTTCTGCAAAATCAGGTACATTGACTAAACTAGACTTCTTGGATGAAGCAGAAGTATTTCCAGTAACAAGTGTTACGTTAGACAAATCAACATTAGAGTTCAAGAAAAAAGGCGCTGCTCAAACATTGAAAGCGACTGTAACTCCTGATAATGCTACAGATTCTACGGTATTATGGATCAGCAGCAATCCAAGTGTAGCTACAGTAACCGATGGTGTTGTTACTCCAATTGGTAAAGGTACAGCGATCATCAGTGCTTACTCTGTATCTCAACAAGAATTATTTGCAAGTGCAACAGTAACCGTTAAAGAATCCGATGATAAAACGTCATCTTCAGGTGGCTCCCAAAAAATCACCCTTAACGTAGATGATGGTAAAGGCAAAACAACGATTCCTGCTACAGCAGTCGTTAACCGTACTACACAAGCAAGTGGTCAAAAACAAGATCAGATTACTTTCTCCACCGATAAAGTGATCGAAGCGATTACGAAATTAAAAGAAGCAGCTCAACAAACCGTTCGTCTGGTTGTTCCAGATAGCAGTGATGAAGTGGCTCAAACCGATATCACATTACCATTAACAGCAGCAAAAGATTTGAAAAATGCAGCAATGAACTTGGAAATCAGCACTAACGATGCGAAATTGTCTGTTGCTTCCACTTCATTGAACAATATCACTAACGATCTTTACTTCCACTTTGTACCTCTTAAAACGGTAGCACAACAAAATGCAGTGGCGAATCGTGCAAAACAAGAAGAGATCGTTAAACAATCTTTAGGCAATGGTGATATCTCTGTAGTAGGTCGTCCGATGACGATCGAAACGAATTTACAAAACCAACCGGTTCAATTGGTCATGCCGATTGAGAACAGTGCGATTCCACAAGATGCAACAGCTAAACAACAATGGTTAAATCAATTGCGTATCTTTATCGAGCATAGTGATGGCGATCGTGAATTGGTACAACCAAGTGTAGTTGATTATGGTAATGGCAAAACAGGTCTACAATTTACAGTGACCAAATTCAGTACGTTTACAATTGTAGATATGCAGAATCTAGCAGCGTCTACAACAAACAATTCAACACCTGACAATAATAACGTCAATACAGATACAACAGCGGGTGTAGTAAAACCTGCTTATATCCAAGGTTACCCTGATCAAACATTCCGTCCGAACAACAGTATTACTCGTGCTGAAATGGCTTCACTATTGTATCGTTTACAAGCTAGCGCACCAAATGCATCAGCTAGTGGCAACGGAAGCTATTCAGATGTATCTACTACGTTCTGGGCACACCAAGCGATTGCTTCTATGCAATCCACTGGATTGATGAAAGGTCTAACTAACGGTAAATTTGCTCCTGCTCAACCGATCACTCGTGCGGAGATGGCTGCAATCGTAAGCCGCTGGCAGGGTCTGACAGGCGCAGGAAGCTCATTTGCTAACGATATTAACGGACACTGGGCAGCGAACGATATCAAGCGTGTAACGACTGCTGGATTGATGCAAGGTGTATCTCCATCTAGCTTCCAACCAAATCAACCGTTGACTCGTGCTCAAGCTGTAACGATTTTGAACAAAATTCTAGAAAAAACAGCTAACTTAACAGCTGGCAACAAAGCATGGAAAGACGTTCCTGCTAGCCACTGGGCATATGCAGACATCATGGACGCTTCTAACTCTTACACATTGAAATAAGAAAAAGAAGAAGACATGATTATGGTATAACCCAAAAAGGGCAACCTCCTATTCGTAGGAAGTTGCCCTTTTTTTAATGATCTTTTTCGTTAGCAATTTGGCGGTAGAATATGCTTTTTTTCTACAGTTGCTCTACCATTTGGCTGTGC
The DNA here is from genome assembly GCF_005233705.1 of Paenibacillus sp. CFBP13512. NCBI lineage: Bacteria > Bacillati > Bacillota > Bacilli > Caryophanales > Paenibacillaceae > Paenibacillus > Paenibacillus sp. CFBP13512. The sequence continues at coordinate 145,568 of NZ_QGAD01000009.1, forward strand.
ATTTCACTTCATTGCCTATTAGTGTCCTATCACTCGTTTGCCATAAAAGAATCGATTCCAATCCCCACCACTATGACGCAATGCTAGATAAATATATAGCGACGTAGAGAAGTTACCCAAACAAATACATAACACGATCCAAAGAAGCAATCTCCAACCCGATTCTTTGCGAAAAATCATCCAAGAAATAAACAAAATCATCCCTACATAAAAATCGACCAAAACCAACCGACCCCATAACAAGGACAACAACATTTGCCCTTCTAGCAAAACATCCCCAAACACAGCCCCATAAACATTGCTACAAATCATCACAAGAAATAAAACCAAACTCAACACCTTAGCCGTTTTCATAGATCACTCATCCTCTTTTCTCACTACATTTTCATTCTCTATACGGATCAATGAACATATTTCACAACTATCTTCTTACAATCTATTTATCTAACTTACCCTATACATACTTTTATTTTTACTTTATACCATCTATAAATATACTCACTTCTATATCCATTCTTTTCATCTACTCTTTTCCTTACTGCCCCGCCCCTTCAAAAAGAGGAATCAAAAGCATCTGTTTTAAATTACCCACCCCCATGCCTCCTAGCACAGAGCGCAAGAAAATAATTTATTCTGAAAGTCGCCTTTGAAGTCAAATCCCGACTGCTTGTCAGTCATTCAAGGGATTAGACTTCACCAGCGACGGCAAGAACAAATTATTTTCTGGAGCGCTGTCCCTAAAACCATAATCCAATTATTCCGATATTTTAACTCCACATGATATTCTGTTAAAATAAAAAGAGTAATCAAGCAAAGCGATCAAAGGAGCTGAATGAATCATGACTGAAAAACAACAATTAGGTAAAAGCGATCTATGGGTAAATCCAATCGGACTGGGTACAAATGCAGTTGGTGGACATAATCTTTATCCTAATTTGGATGAAGAAGTCGGTAAAGAAATGATCCGTACTGCAATCGCAGAAGGTATCAATTTTCTAGACACTGCATTCATTTATGGGCCTAAGCGCTCTGAAGAATTGATTGGTGAAGTGCTGCAAGAAACAGGTAAACGTAGCGAAGTCATTATTGCGACCAAAGGCGCTCACAAATTCACAGATAGCGGTGACGTTGTGATTGATAACTCACCTGAATTTCTACGTTCAAGTGTAGAAGACAGTCTCAAACGCCTACAAACCGATTATATCGACTTATTTTATATTCATTTTCCAGACGAACATACACCGAAAGATCAAGCTGTAGCTGAACTGAAAAAGCTAAAAGACGAAGGCAAAATTCGAGCTATTGGTGTGTCTAACTTCTCGTTAGAACAGTTGAAAGAAGCGAACACAAACGGCGATGTGGACGTCCTTCAAGGTCACTATAATTTATTCCATCGGGATGCTGAAAAAGATCTGTTACCGTATACGGCTGCAAATGGAATCACGTTTATTCCTTATTTCCCACTCGCTTCCGGTCTACTGGGTGGTAAATATACCAAAGACACCAAGTTTGATGATATTCGTGCCAAAGATCCACTCTTTACAGGGGATGCATTTATAGAAAATCTGGCAAAAGTAGATCAACTTCGTCCGATTGCACAGTCTAAAGGTGTGGATGTCGCTCATATTGTACTGGCATGGTATCTGACACGCGATTCGATAGATGCAGTCATTCCGGGTGCGAAGCGTTCAGATCAAGTCAAAGACAATCTCAAAACACTAGAAGTCCAATTAACACCGCAAGAAATAGAGCATATCGATTCGATTTTTAGCTAAATAGATATCATTATAATCGAAGTCAAGTACCTGCATTATGTGTAGGTACTTGGCTTTTTAGTGTTTTTCTAGCCCCAAACTGTAGATATATACTTCACTTGCATGTACAAAAAAAGCCGCTCTATATCGAGCGACTTCTGGTCTGTATTTCATATGATTTAGAACTATATCGTATGTGGATATGCATCTGATTCAGTGTAAGTTAGATACGCATCGTATCTGGACGCCAATTCGTAATCGCATTTTCGATATCTGAACCAGATAGATTCTGACTGGCTGCACGTTCGCATAAGGCAGGAAATTCTTCATCACTTGCATAACGAAGCGCTATAATTTGAGATTTGGATAGACGAGAATCCAATTCTTTTCCAGTTAGACGGAAATAGCGGAATTGCTCCTCAATGCGTACAATTCGATCCTGCGTTTTGGTCGCATAGACTCGAATCCGTGGAATAGCGAAAAATAAACACACCATTAATATCAATAATAACCATGATAACAATACATGCTCATCATAACGAATCGCTTCTACCCAGTAGATTACAGTAAGTACGAACGTTATTAATAAAAGAGGCAAAGCCACAAAATGATACGGCCAATCATAACGAATCGATTTCTTTTTCGGTGGTGTTGCCATGATTACACATCCTTTTCCTACTGCAAATGTATTTCCCATGTATTATTACACCAATCACTGGAAATATTATCATGTTGCGTAAGAAAGATATTTTCATTCGTAATCAAGTTGTACAACACCACCTTGAATTAACCCCAAAAAGTAACCCAACGAAATTTTACATAAAATGATGAATATGATCAGAAATAAAATCTTACGCTGGATATCCTCCACCTGGTGGTGGCCATGCGCCAAACAAGCGACGTAACAATACAATTTCACCCAAATGATACGTATTATGAGAAGCAATATTACGCAACAATCCAGCAGCCGTTTCGCCCGGGAAATAGACTAATGGTTGTTCCAAATTCATTGTACGCGCTAATTCACACGCATAATCAATCCCTTGAAGAAAACGATCCAAAACATCTTGCCATGTCGCTTCATCTACTGCTTGTACTTCAGTCGGCCAGCTTTCACTAACATTCGCAGGCATTTGAGGCTTTTCACCTTTAAGATGAGTTAACATGAAGTCTTGCCAGTAATTCATATGACTAATTAACTGGTAAATGGTATATGGAGAATGCTCCAAAGATCGACCTGATAGTTCTAAATCGATATCTGATAACGCACGTGCAATCGGCAAATGCCCTCTTTCTCCGATCAAAGATTGCACTAACGCTTTGGAAAAAGCTTCTTGTGAAGAAATAGTCATGAGAGTGCTCCTTTGATTGTTGTATTCAGGTTATTCTGGTTGGATAATCCCTACCGAATATAAGAAAATCAGGATAATTAAGATCGGTGCCACATAACGTAGAATAAACATCCATGTGTCGTACCAGAAGCCAGATATTCCTGCTTCTTCTCCTGCACGTTTCCATGCATATCCTGTAAAGATCGTGACAATAAATCCACCCACAGGCATCAAAATATATGAAGTCACAAAGTCGAATAGATCAAAAATACTTTTGCCATCTAGTGAAATAAAGCTAAGCACACCGCCTACAGATAATGCAGCAGGTACACCTAGTATAAAAGAAAACACACAGACGAGAATAGCTGCTTTTTTACGAGACCAATTCCATTGTCCCATCGCATAAGCTACAGGTACTTCGAGAATAGAGAAGCACGAAGTGATTGCCGCAATCGCGAGCAATAAGAAGAATAGACCTCCAAAAAAAGCACCTAAAGGCATTTGTGCAAAAGCAGCAGGTAAAGCCATAAATGCTAGCCCTACACCTTGATCTGGTTTTAATCCATAAGAGAATACGGTTGGGAAAATAATCAATCCTGCTAAAAGTGCATAGAATAAATCGCCTGCGCCGATCGCAAGCGCTGCTTTACCTAAAGACTGCTCTTTTCGTACATAAGAACCATACGTTAACATACAACCCATCCCTAGAGATAAAGAGAAGAACGCATGTCCTAATGCTGTTAAGATCGAAGCTCGGCTTAATTTAGAAAAATCAGGTGCTAAGAAAAATTCTACCCCTGCTCCTGCGCCAGGTAACGTCAATGAACGGAACATTAAGATGAGCAAAATCACCAGAAATCCCGGAATCAGAATCTTGTTGTACTTCTCAATTCCGCCCGATATCCCTTTAGCAATAACAATACCTGTAATTAGCATCACAACCGCTTGCCAGAATAACGGTGCATATCCACCTGCAAAATTCGTAAAGGCTGCTGTAAAATCAGTATTCACATCAGATAGACTACCGCTAAAAGATAAAACGGTATAATGTAATGTCCATCCTGCAACAACACCGTAATAACACATAATTAGAAATGACGTAACGACAGGAACAGTACCAATCCATTTCCAATGCTTCTTCCCTGTAATGTTGAAAAGCGAAGCCGCAGCATTACCCCGTCCACTTCGACCAATAGCCATTTCTGCTAATAAAATCGGTAGACCTACTACAATCAGACAAATGATAAACATCAGGAAAAAGGCAGCTCCACCGTATTTACCTGTGATATACGGGAACTTCCACATATTTCCTAACCCTACTGAACTACCAATTGCTGCTAAAATAAACCCGCTTGTTGAAAAGCGTTCGATCTTGCCGCTGCCTGTACTTGATGAACCTGAACCTTCTTTTTGTGCCATAGGTATACTCCTTATGAATAAAGTGAATTATGCCTATGTTACACAAAACGTTATATCTTGTCCATGAAAAGAAAGTAACAATTTGAAAAAAGTCAAAAAGGGCTACTTTTTCATTGATTATTAAAGCAATAAGACAGCAATTGTTGCTGATCTTCGTCGGTGATTTCCTGCTGACTGTACTGGTTGTCTGTATATTGTGACAATACATGATTCCAGAATGATTGAGCATGGCTATTTCGTGAGGATGCATTGGTCTGTAGCTCCCAATCCCCTTTATATTGGTCAAAAATGTGACTAGCGGCTTGCCGGGCAACGCCTTGTCCACGAAATGGACGCATCACAAAAAACTCATTTAAATAATACTGCGCCTTAGAACCATCTGGTAAATAAGGAGCCGTCGCTATTAACGCAAAGCCGGCTGGTACGCCATTCACACGAATAATCCACGGATAAAGAACGCCTGGATGTCGCCACCAGATCAGAAAAACATCGCTTTGTTGATGAAGAGTCGCATATTCTTCTTCGTCAAAAACACCTTGTGAATTCGGCAATCGTTCCCAAATCTCTGACAGATCATACAGATAATAAGGATACATATTGCAAATGATATGCGCTTCTTCTTCACGGCAAAGAGTGATCTGGATAAGGTCTGTATGATTATCGCTCATTACGTTCCCCTTTCAGAATGCTCTTCTGGATTGAGTCGCCATTCGATGATCAAATAATCGCTATATTCCCGCCGTATAGTGGCTCCACAGCGGTCGATATAGGTGTGACGTAATTTAGCATAGGAACGTTCGCTTTTGAATAGATGAGCAGAAAGTAAACGGTAGCCTTGAGTCGCTAACGTATCTCGCAATACCGTAATAACAGGAACTGCTAATTTCAAATCTTGATAATTAAAATAAATCTGAAAATCACTAATATAGACAGCATCAAGCCCTTGTATGATTTCATGAGAATCATCGTCTGATTCGGTAGGCTTGGATGCTTGCGAATACGTCACTTTCAAATAGCCGATCAATACCATAGATACAGGCTGATCTATAGCTGGAGATGCAGAAGGTTCTACTGCACGCACATAGATATTAAAGCTATGCGACTGAGGTTCAAAAGCGATATAAAATTCGCCAATCTCACTGCTGGATAAAGGGATATACCCATCTGGTATAGAGTATGTCTGCTCATTATTCATTATTTTTGTAGAAACTGAATCGTAAACTGAATCGCTTCTAACGCTTCTTGTACAAACGCTTTATTTTCTTTTTCCCATTCATTTGGATCATCCATAAAAGAGTCATCTAACCATTCTTCTAATCCAGTCGCTATTTTACGGCGCTCATTCGGTTGTGATGGAGCTTTACCACGTAACGCTTGAATTGCACTATGCATCACTTTGCAGGAAGATTGGATAAATGGATAATCGTCTTTATCCCATGCTTTGGCATTATCCATATCGTAAAAAGAAATCCATTTTTCGATCGTTGAAGCTGCTTGCTTAGGTTCTAATTGAGGCATATTATAATTCTCCATTTCTATAATTGAACTAATACGTACGAATGATGACGTCAACTCCGTTTTTTAGTAGAAGCAGTCGTAGGCTGTGATTCATCGGCAATCCGCTGCAAACGATCTGAAAGATACACATGCGATCCGGGTTTGGCGGTCTGTGCAATTCGATACATCGCTAGAGCGACTGCACTTGCTTCTATTCCCCGATATTTACGAAGAGGGCCCACCATAAGGAAAGATAATGCCTGAGAGATGACAGTACCAAATTGCTCGCCTGCACGGCTATCTTTACGCTTACCAAGCAATAAAGATGGACGAATCAACGACAACGAGGTATATCCAATCTGTTGTAATCGCTGTTCCAGTTCTCCTTTGATCCGTGTATAAAAGATACTGGACTTCGGATCGGCCCCCATAGAACTGATAACGATAAACTGTTTGGCTCCTTGCTCATACGCAATCTGCGCTACCGCAAATGGATAAATAACATCAATTTCGATCATCTGCTTCTGTGTTCCTGCTTGCTTAATCGTTGTTCCCAGACAACAGAATACATCATCTGCTTTCATATCCGCTCGATAATCTTGCAATTTATTGTAATCCACCACAACCTGTTGCAACTTCATATGTTGCAGTTGTTGCACAGGTTGGCGGACAAGAGCAATCACTTGAGTGTATTCTGTACTTTCTAATAACTGGCGCAGCAACTTTTTGCCTACTAGACCTGTGGCTCCTGCGACTAATGCTGTTTTACCGATCACGATCATCTCCATTTCTGCGCATCGCCTTGATTCCCTATCTTCTTCATTATCAAGATATCATCAGCAAATTGCAAAATAAAATGAGCGATCGATCTACAGCACTTTTTTATAACAAAAAGGAAGCACTGCTCCCATTCGTATGAATAATGTAATCGGCGCCCAGTCCACGATAAATCAATCGGGATTGGTTGCCTTCTGTAATAACATAGAGTTGCTGTGATGACCATGTTCGGCAGATCTGGATATAACGACAACAGAGCGGTAGACTGCGTTCAAATAAATAAATTTTGCCAATCTTCAACTCTGGAATCCGCCATAACTCTTGTCGCTGTGTGTCGATCACTAGCACATGTTCAATCCCCATTTTCTGATATCGAAGTTGATCGGCTTGACTGTTCACGATCACTGCAAATGGAATCTTTTTCACTTTTAACAATTGCATAAATTGCTCCCCTGCTACAGTAGCCGGTGATACCAGTACAAATTCCTGCTCATATTCCATCCTTGTTCGCGCTCCTCCACCCATTGTAGACAACAAAAAAAAGCCGTTAGAAGAGGACCTCTTCATCAGCTTCTAAGACAAGTGCCTGCGGCATCTTATCATGGCGTAGTTGATTATTGTCGTCTCTCTTATTGCAGCTTACGAGGTTAGCTGACGGATTCGGAAGTAAGAGTCTCCCTACAGAGTTATCGGTCTTCACCAACTGCTCTGATTCACCCCTGAATAGCTCACTAGCATAGTGTCTATTCTTATGGTTCCCCCGCTGATTGAAAGGTCTATTGATACCCTTTTCAGCCATTAAGCTGTAATGAACTTGAAAGAAATCATACGCCCGCTCTTTTCGTTTGTAAAGCAGTACTGAAGCTCGCTATATTCGGATATAGAGCAATCCAGTCGATTGTAGGGTTCTAATGTTCTATTTCCTTCATCTAGCGCTGTTTTACTTTATTTTACAGGATAAATGGATAAACTGGCGCATTGATGAGTATACAAGACATTACCGTATGAATGAATAGAATGAATCCGATTACATGGTGGTTTTCACAGATATATGATCTTTTTAATACTCAGGTCTGATTTTACTTCTTTCTCTGAGCGGACTATGATTGCTAACAATATCTGACATCAAGTATACCGTTATAGACAGATACACGGATCGTTATTGGATTAGGCAAAGAAACATCATATTAAAGGAGTGTAGATTTTTGATGAGTCTGTTATCGGCCATTTCACCTGTTACTCATGCGGTATCCACTAGCAACACATCTGTCCATGTTATTCATTCTATTGAAGTATTTCAGTATGATAATCGCCGTCTAGCCTTACCTGAAATGGATGGCTATCTACACTGTGGGCTATTAAAAATCGCAAGTCATGGAGTTACAGGCTGGGCGGAATATTCATTTACAGATCAAGTTCAGCATCTGGATCTGGTGAAATGGAGTCGAGTATTTACATCACTCAAAAAATGCCCTCTAGATCAAGCACTCTCTCATATCGATCAGCAGCAACAGAATTGGGGAAGTGTACGTAGTCAGGTTGCTTTAGAAGCATTGACTGAACTGCGGATTCGACTACAAGATTCACCTGATGTGTGGACATCGTCAGATGCGCTTATTAATCATGCTTTTTTGTTAGATTACACCATCGCTTATTATTCCTTTTGAACAATTCTGGTTAATGGATCATAACTACGAAATAAAGGAGTGTGCCTTTCTTGAACTCTGAAAAAATTATGGTGTGTGTGTATTATGGGCCTAATGGAGAACGATTGATCAGGCGTGGTATTCATTTATCTCAATTGATTCAGTCTCCACTCTGTGTACTCAGTGTGATTGATCACCCGATCGATGAGATGGATCAGCAAGAAGAGAAATATGTAGAGGCATGGCGCAAATTGACCGAAGAAGCAGGAGGTACATTTGTCCTTTTAGAAAGTCATGGACAAGAAGCTGCTGATATTATTGCTTCAACTGCTCAAAAGCATGATGTGACGCAATTGATTATTGGACAATCTGCTCAGACACGCTGGCAAGAAATCATGAAAGGTTCTATCGTGAATGATCTATTGGAAAAGTTGGGAGCGATTGATCTACATATTGTAGCCGTACAGCGGATGCAAGCGCAGTTAGAAGAAACGCATGAAGAAGGTGTAGATGTAGAAGTCGTTCAGACCACACGCGGCTATGAAATCGCCTATGAGACATATGGTCGACCGATCGTGATCGAAGGTATCTTTTTCAAAGACATGCATACTGACTTTGATAATGGATTATTGAAGCTATGTATTAACGGAGAATATCAGTATCTGAAAGTATTTAAAGGCAAATTAATGGATGAACTTGTGCTAGAACCACAATCGCTGTGATCTAGTCCAACAGGATAATGCCTACCGAAAATAACCTGTAGCCCTCTAAAAAGAAGGGGTTGCAGGTTATTTGACACTATTGCTATAAGAAAAGCATGTTTATTTTGAGATTAAAGGAGGATCTAACACATCGCGAAAGCGAATATCAATCACTTTTCCTTTGATCGCAAAGCCAACATTACCATAGGTCTGATTCGAAGAAACTTGCGTCTGATCTGTATATAACATCGCTCGTCTTCCCTCTTCATGCAGTACACCGCATATCGCTGCAATAATCGCTTCGGCATAACCTTGATCTCTATGATGAGGTGGCGTATAGACACCATTAATTCGTGCATAACGAGGAGAACGATGCGCAATACTTGCAGTAGCCACAGGTTGCCCATCGACTATCCACAAGTATGTATTTCCACTTCCTACTGCACGAGCCGCTGCATGTGCATAATCTTTGGCTGCAATCTCAACACCGAATTCTTCATCTGCAAATTCGCACATATATTGTGCAATCACATCTATATGCTCAAAAGCAGGCTTGATCATTTCACCAGCAATATGACTAAGCGATCTGACTTTGGTACAACTATGTGACTCAATACTGGCATGAAAACGACTATAGATCTTATTCACATCTTGATACGATGCTGCGAATAATTCAGCAACCGCTGGATCGCCAGTAATTCCGCAGAGAACAGGATGCTGATTGCGATATAAATGATGAACTAATTCCTGTATTAATAGACGTCTGGCTTGTATTGCAGGTATAGGAGAAATCCATAACCATGCATTATGACCGGGTGACTGAGCAAATATCGCCCGATGATCTTCTGTTTTGAGCAGCATAGCCTCAGGTGAATCGATAATATGATGAATCAGATTGTAAGGAACCTCATCTGCCAGAAAAAACTCTTGCTTCAATACCTCATCATCTGGATCAAATACTTGCCACATTTTCAAATCCTCCTGCCAATGTTGCTTCATGACTTAAGCACACTATACCATACAAACCGGATGAGAAAGACTTGAAATCCCCTTTTTAAACCTTAAAAAGATATTATTATTTATTTTAAAATATTCTTTTCAAAGTATAAGCTTTCTCACTGTGCTTCCTACATAGACATGATAATGTTGACGTATTCCCTTCCACTATCTCATATCAATAAAGGAGTTTATTGAATTATGAAAACAGGATTCGTTGTCATTACAGGTGCATCGTCAAGTATAGGAGAAGCCACAGCTCAACTTTTTATTGCTAAAGGACATAATGTGTTGTTACTTTCTCGCCGAGAAGACCGTTTAAAAGCTTTTGCTGGTCGTCAGGTGATGAAAGCGATTATTGATATTACAGATCGTCCGGCACTCGATCAAGCGATTGCTGAAGCTGAAGAACATTTTGGGCCTGTCAAAGGAATAGTGAATAATGCAGGTCGGATGTTGCTTGGAGATATTACGACTCAAGATCCTGCTGAATGGCAAGAAATGTACAATACGAATGTGATTGGACTTCTTAACGGTATGCAGGCAGTACTACCGTCTATGATCGAACAAAAGTCAGGTACGATTATCAATATCAGCTCAATAGCAGGTAAAAAAACATTTGCAGATCATGTCGCTTATGGTGGGACTAAATTTGCTGTTCATTCAATTAGTGAAAATGTACGTGAAGAAGTAGCTCCGCACAATGTACGTGTTGTAACGATCTCTCCAGGATTGATTGAGACTGAATGGAACGATCAGACCACAGGCGAAAAAGCCAAACTTAACTTAATGCCTCAAACGATTGCAGATACGATCTATTTTGCATTTAGCCAGCCACAAAGTATTAATATTCGTGAGATTGCACTAGCTCCCACTCAACAGCAAAGTTAAATCAGTTCTACTATGTGCTCCTTAAGCCCAAAATTAGACTTATACTATAGATATATATTTTGATATAACATTAGAACCAGACATAGCAAAAAGCTCTCCTTATTCTCTGGAGAGCTTTTTGGACGTGATCTATTAATGTGTTATACCGACAATCGTCACATCAGCAACATATGAACCTGCCCATAATAAAAAGGTAAACCCTTCTTCTAACGGATCATCAGGATCAGTAAGAAACTGGACTTCTGCATAAGTATCCCATGAATCAGGTAGCGATTCGGTAATACGTATCTGAATTGTCCATCCTTCTTCTGTAAGATCGACTTTTGTATGCGATAGATCGAGATTAAGTTGTTGATCAGTTAACCATTTCTGCTGTGGCAACGACGTCGGATCTATATTCCATTCGATCAATGCTTGAGTCACCATGTTATTCGGCTCCTTTTGTTCTGTTCTATATTAAATTTATGAATGTACATCGTTACGAAGTGCACGTATCGCCCGATAGTCTGCCCAATTAATGGATTGCCATGATTGTTCTTTTTCAAATAAATAAGCTTTATCCTGACGGAATGTCTGATACGTCTCAGGTAATAATGTAGCTCCTCGCTGTAACAATACAGGAATCGCATCACTGGATAGTCCATTTAGATATTCGAAATCAATCTGCCCTGTCTGCTCATACCGATCTAGATTCTGAACAGCGATGATTCGATCCATGCCTACATAATTGACTACGACATAAGCAGTAAGCGCAAGCACGATATAGCATTTAGCAAGCGGTAGCTTTTTCCAATAAATACGCAGACCAGCCACCAACAACAGTACCCCGAGAAAGATCATAAACGCATGAACAAGAAACCGTATATACGTATAGCCATACGCTTGTTCATATACAATAAGACGAGTAAAGGCTGAATATAACATCACTCCAGAGCAAATAACCAAAATGTACAACATACTATTATTGATATGACGCAAAATGCGATGACTTTCTGCCATATAGAGCAGTACACATACCATAATTATAAAGTTGAGCGAAGTGACCATCACCAATTCGACAAATCCACTACGAGCATATTCTGCATACGAACTTCCATCAGGAATCTGCCCTTGTCCTGCACCAAATAAATACGAGAATTGGATCACTACAAACAGCACATACACGATATTAATCAAGATCAATATTGTTGCCATAATTATAGGATCAATACGTACAGGCTTACGCTGAACCGAAGGATACGCAGACAGCGGTTGAGGTCCGTATACGGTCGGTGTCGATAGAACTGCCCCTGTTGGAGTGGCGGCTGAAGCAGGTAAAGGATGTGGTCTGTAATTCGCTACAGGTGGATACAGATAAGGTTGAACAAACCCCCATAAATATCCGAAAAAGATAAACCCACCAATAACAATCCAGAGTAAACGGAAACTTCCTTCACCAAAAGACAAGCTATCGATCCAGTTCGGTAATGTTGATAATAGATCACCAAAAATGCGATCAGCGGATGTTAGCAGACTGATAATAATCAAAAGTAACGGTAATGCGATCACCAGACCGATTAGGATCTTGGTAATAATTTTCTTTTTTTCATTTTCCATTTTGCTTATAGCGACATTTTTGAGTATTCGAAAAGGGGTGACCCAATGTCTTACCGATTGCGGAATTAGATGATCCAGTGCATCAACAATCAGCATCGGTTGATACCATGTTAATCGACGATGACTAAGCATATACGCCAGATGAAGAAAGATCAGACCGGGTATCATCAATGCGTTCAGCACCATAAAGACCGGATTCGTAAATAATCCATACGTCAAAGACAGCAAAATAATCACCGTCATCGAAAAACGGCTAAACCATGTCCCTTGCCGTAACTTATTGCCTGCATAAGTATACATATACAAGTAAAACAAAATAATAAAGACTGGATACGAAATCCCTAGCTGATGTCCATAAAATAAATACTGATGCACTGTAGCAAGCCCCAAAGCACTAAGTAATGCTATCCAAGTCCGATGCTTCGCCACAATCAATTTCTCATACATGTTAAATCTCCTTTTTTGGAGCAATAGCCTTGCGCTCCACAGTTTGTCATTTGTTAGCTTACTAGCAACCCCGTTATGTTCTATGATGTTCTGTAATGTTTCGTTATGTGTTTTTTGTTGCTCCTATCATCCATCTATTCCTCTAGCCCTTTTTCTAAGACGAGTTAGCTCTGTTGTTATATTTATTGTAGATGATAAAATACGAAGATAAAGAGAAGAATAATTCTATAAAATTTCCTATTTTATTTCAATATCGTTCTACTTATAAATTAATGACTAAATAAATCGCCCATTCGTACATCCATATATATTCAGAAACACTTAAATCCTAAAAATAAAATGCTAATCCTAAATCTCTAAAAGTACCTATTCCTTCATAATGTGCTTACTATTCTTAATGTAATTATTCTCCCTATTGCTTTTAAAAGTTCCCCCCTGCCCACCCCAATGTACAATTATTAGAGTGTCTCCATGCTCGGAGCGGAGGGAAAGAAATCGTACGTAAGAAGCGAAGCGCTCGCCTTTGTAAACGGATTTTGACCGCTGGAGCGGTTGTTCAAAAAATCCGGCTACAACAGCGATCGGCAGGACGATTCCTTTCACGGAGCGTACTTTCAGCATGTAACCCAAGGAGTGTTATCCCTATGAAATTACATCATCAGTTTTTGTTGTTACATTCGCAGTATGGTCAACATATCGAAGTACAGATCACATTAGATGAGCTAGCCACAACCTTTGAATGTACACATCGTAATGCTCTAAATTTGATCACACGGATGGCAGAGCAAGGTTGGATCAAGTGGAATTCACAACGTGGACGCGGACGACGATCGACACTTACCTTTTTAATTCAACCCGAAGAAATTGCGATTGAGTCTATGATGCAGACCATTCAGCGCAAAGATATTCAGCAGACCTTAACCGAGATCCGTCAATATGCCCAATCTTCAACATTGGAAAATAAAGTGCAGGATTGGTTGTTTGGATATTTCGGCCCTCATTCAGAAATGCAACGTAATCGTCAGGTGGATACGTTGCGCTTGCCAATTCGTCAACAGATTCATACCGTTGATCCGTTATATATGAATTTGCTGGCAGAGTCTTTTGTCTCTAGCCATATCTTTGATGGATTGGTACGGCAAGCTTCGCATACACAGCAGATTATTCCGCATCTGGCACATGATTGGGAAGTCAACGAATTACGGACAGAATGGACGTTTTTTCTCCGCAAAGAAGTCATGTTCCATCATGGGCAAATGATGACAGCCGATGATGTGGTCTATACTTTTCAGCGATTAAGACAGACTTCGCAACCGATGTTATATCGCTTTATCGCCAAACAAATAGAATCGGTGCGAGCGCTCAACAACAATACGGTACAGATCATTTTGAAGCAACCAAGCGAATTGTTTTTGCCTTTTTTATGCACCAGTCGAGCGGCTATCGTGCCTAACGGATTGAATCGACGAGGAGAAGAATTATTTGGTGTAAAGCCAAGCGGTACAGGGCCTTTTCGTATGATCGAAATGAGTAAAGATAACTGCGTACTGGAAGTGTTTAAGCCTCATTTCCAAGGTCGAGCGCATCTGGATCAGGTAGAAATTATTCATATTCCTTGGAATGTCGCACCCGATCAACTAGAACAGCCGGATCGCCAATCTCCTTTTCATATGATGCATCAGCATACATCCAGATCGTCCTCAGAACAAGGTGCATGGAGTCAGATGCATTCACCGGTCACGGTACGCAAATTTGTTACGTATAATACGCGCAAAGAAGGACTGCTTCGTGATCCGCATATTCGTGCTCATATTAGCCAGTGTCTACAATTAGCACGTGAAACAGAGTCTGAAGCTCTCACTCATCCAATCGCTAACGATAGTTCTTCTACCTTGTCTGATGATCTTTGGACTCTGCAAAGTAGTGCTAATCCTACCGCCCTTCTACCGGAACTGAATCCTGAAACGATAGCGCAGATATCCACTACATCATTACGTATTTTGACAATTCCACAATATCGCAAAGATGCACGCTGGATCGCAAATACGTTACAGCAAGCAGGATACCAATGTACTGTCGTGTCTACACCTGTTGAGCAATTTAAAGGCAGTGTGCGGATGGAATCTGATCTAATTGTCTTCTCACTGACACGGGATCAAGATGAACAATTGCGACTATTCGATCTATATCGCACGTTAGCAGGTCATGTAGAACATCATACGGTTATTGATATTGAGACACTGTTAGAACAGATTCAGCGTCAACCGGATCCGTTAATACGTACTCAATATTTTCAGCACATTGAAGATCGATTAATTTCTGAATATCAATTGCATATTTTATACGAAAAGCCTTTTCAGACGACCTATTTACCTTCTGTTCGTGGTGTTACATTCAATAGTCAGGGTTGGGTTGACCTTCGTCACATCTGGTTTCCACCGAAAATATAATTTAAGAATTATTTTTTTATTTTTTTGAAGAAAAACTGAAACCAGTGCAAAAAAAACGGTTAATAATAATGTATAAAAGCTTGATATCACCGCATTTCTAGTCGTATATAGTCACCAAGTAAGCTGATGATATCCATTTATTTATTTACCAATAAAAAGAATAAAATGCAATGTTTAACATTAAATAAGCTGGTTAATATAATATCGTAGCACCATATATCTTAAAAAATTTCAGAGGAGTGAATTAGAAAATGGCAAACAACAAGAGCAACAACGACAACAACAACATGAGTCGTGAAGAAGCAGGTCGCAAAGGTGGAGAAGCCACTTCTAACAATCATGACAAAGAATTTTATCAAGAGATTGGGCAAAAGGGTGGAGAAGCCACCTCGGAATCGCATGGCAAAGAGTTCTATGAAGAAATCGGTAAAAAAGGCGGAGAAGCTACTTCAGATTCTCATGATAAAGAGTTCTATCAAGAGATCGGGCAAAAGGGTGGAGAAGCTCGTAGTGATTCCGACGGTAACGATGGCAAAATGAGCCGTGAAGAAGCAGGCCGTAAAGGCGGAGAAGCGCGCGCGAAACAACGTAACGATGACTGATTTGCGTTACAGATGTAAAGTGAGAAGATTATAGAATAGAAAATACCTGTTTCCTTTAATAGAAGGAAGCAGGTATTTTTTATACATATTGATATTATTGAGGAATTGTAATTTCATCTACATAATTGGTCGCCATCATGCGCTCTACTTCAGCTGGAGTGTTGGTCTGACCCAGTACCCACATCATTTTGGTGGTCAGTGCTTCTGTCGTCATATCGTAGCAAGGAATAACGCCTTTTTCGAGCACTTTCTGCCCGACTTCATAGATCGTCAGGTCGCCACCTTCATATAGACATTGAGTGGTAACTACGATACTTATTCCACTTTTGACCAATTCTTCGATCTTGTCGATCAGATTGATTTCTTTGAACGGCACACCGCCCATTCCGAATCCTTCGACAATAATACCTTTATAACCTAATGCTTTGACCGCATCGAAAATATCTGGTTGCATCCCCGGAATTAATTTGATTAGAAATACATTCGGTGAATAATGATCATTGTACACATGCCCGGTTGGACGAATACTCTCAGGAATCTCATTATATACAATCGTATCTTCTTCCAGATAGCCGATATACGGATGGTTAATACTTTCAAATGCATTGTAACTTTTGGTTCTGACTTTGGAAGCACGAGCGCCGTTAATAATTTTGCCATTGAACACGACAAACACGCCAGATAATGCGGTAGCTGCTGTACGGAACGCATCTTTGATATTGATCCGTGAATCACTATGCTCTGCCAGTACAGACACCTGAGACCCTGTAATGACTACAGGCTTATCCAGTGCCCCTAACATAAAGCTAAGTGCACTTGCTGTATATGCCATCGTATCGGTACCATGCGCAATCACAATCCCATCATAATGAGGCAAATGTTCATGTACCGTCTGCGCGATAGTCACCCATTCTTCAGGTTGAATATTGGTACTATCGACGCTCATGAGTGTCATCGCTTCAATTGTACAAATATCTTTCAGTTCAGGTACAGCGGCAACGATATGTTCTGCGGATTGAGTGGGTGTAAGTCCCCCACCTTGTTCGCCTGAAGAAGAGATAGTACCGCCTGTATTAATAAACAAAATATTTTTCATTATTGTAAGTCCCTTCGCTGTTCTTGTACCGCTCCATTAGCCTTGCTTTCTGTTTTCAGTATATCACTCAAACTGCCTTTTTTCCTCTTCTATTCTGGATATAATACGCTACATAACACAGAACCATAAAGGCAATTCCGCAATAAAAAGCAAGACTTTGATTCGGGTCAAATGCAATCCCGATACACGAAGCTAGACACAGTACAAAAGCAGCAATCGGCACAATTGGATACAGCGGTGTCCGGTACTTCAGTTCACTTAACTGATGCCCTTCACGTATAAATTGCCTCCGGAACATAAATTGAGAAGCAGCGATCCCCATCCAGACCACCACGACAGCAAATCCGGATACCGAGACCAAGAAAATATAGATTGTATCTGGTGCGACAACGCTCGATAACAGTGATAATCCACCGCCCACCATACTAATAATCATCGCATTCAGTGGAATCCCTGATGAAGTGAGACGTGAGAATAATGAAGGTAACATTTTTTCTTTGGATAATGACCATAACATCCGTGAAGAAGCATATAATCCTGAATTAGCCGCAGACAGTAGCGCTGTAATAATGACAAAATTCATAATGTCTGCCGCATAAGGAATCCCTATTCGATCAAATACAACTACAAACGGGCTCTCAATGACTCCTGCATCTCTCCACGGGATCAATGCTGATAATACAAAAATCGTTCCTACAAAAAAGATAATCAATCTTCCTACCGTAGCTTTAATCGCACGCGGAATTGTTTTGTCAGGGTCTACACTTTCCCCTGCGGCTATCCCGATCAGTTCAGTACCGGAAAAAGCAAAGTTAACGGATAACATCGCCATAAAGATCGGCAAAATGCCATTCGGGAAAAGACCTCCATCACTGGTGAAATTGCTGAATAGCGGTGCACTTGCGCCTGCTTCTCGCATCGGAATCACTCCAAAAACAGCGGCTCCGCCCAGTATAATAAACAGTAAAATAATCGCTACTTTGATGCCTGAAAACCAGAATTCGGCTTCTGCAAAAAAGCGTACCGAAAAGGCATTTAATAAAAACACAAGCAGTGCAAATACACCACTCCACATCCATACCGAGGTATCCGGGAACCAGCGTTGCATCAATAACCCTGCTGCTGTAAATTCAGACCCCAGTGCGACTGTCCATGTTAACCAGTACATCCATGCGACCATATAACCTGTACCCGGTCCGATAAACTTGGCGGCATACGCATGAAAAGCTCCTGTGACAGGCATATGTACCGATAGTTCTCCTAGACAAAGCATCACTAGATATACGATGACAGCGCCGACTAGATAAGCAAGAATCGTTCCTAGCGGTCCTGCCTGGTTAATCGTATAACCCGAACTTAGAAATAACCCTGTTCCGATTACTCCACCTAATGACAGCATCACAAGGTGGCGACTTTTCATTTTGCGCTGAAATGTACCTTCTTCTGTACCTGTTTCTTCCACTCGCTCTTGCTCTAATGCCATCGTACCCCGACCTTTCATCACCTTATCTATATAGAGATCACTTGAGACATGGTATAGCGACCAAATATCAAACCTTTGACAGATAAGTATAGATTAATACAACATACTTTCTTTAATTTGAGCAATATCATTCGGCGTAGTACGACAACAACCACCGATTAGACGTGCGCCTTTGGCATACCATTGTTGTGCTTGTTGTCCATAATTCTGCTCACAAGAAGCACCATGCCATGTTTTGGTTACAGGATCATACTGCTCACCTGAATTCGGATAGACCACAATCGGCTTATCTGTGCTTGTCGCAATCTGCTCAATCAATGAAGGAATATATTCTAATGCTGTACAATTGACTCCTATCGCTGCTACTTGCTCATGAGCATGTAACCATTTCGCACAGTCAGCTATAGATTCGCCACTACTAATATGCTGTCCGTCTTTAGCACTAAAGCTTATCCATGCATACGAACCCGGGAACTCTTCCAATACTTTGACAATCGCACGGGCTTCGACCAGACACGGAATCGTTTCGCAAGCTAGAATGTCTGCACCGGCTTCGATCAATAACTGAATACGTGGACGATGAAAATCGATCAATTGCTGTTCATTCAGATCATAATCTCCTCGATATTCAGAACCATCGGCTAGAAAAGCACCATAAGGCCCTACCGAAGCGGCAACTATTGGCTTAGGACGATCATATTCATCAGTCGGTTGTAACGTATCTGCTGAACCTTCGATCGGTTGCTCGGTACGATATTTCTGTACATAATGTGCCCAGAATTGATCACGTGCTTCTACCGCAAGCTGAACCGATTGTTGAATAAGATGAATCGCTTCTTGTTCTGTTAATCCTTTTTGGACAAAACCTTCAATCGTAGCTTGATAGCTAGCTGTGATCGCACAGTCAGCACCTACCTCAAAATATTCACGATGTACATCAGCAATCCATTCCGGATTTTCTAGTAATAATTGAGCCGACCACAGACTATTATTGAGGTCAGCACCTCTGCGTTCTAATTCGGTTGCCATCGCTCCATCCAGCACCATAAACGGAAAGTGTTGCAAAATATATTGTATAGGGTTCATGTTTTACTCCTTTTATGCGGTAATGTGAATGAGTCTGAACGTATTTTAGATGATTATATCCTCTTTGTAAACCTTCATCTTTATTCGCAAAATACACCTTGCATCAGGCTCGTTTTCTATTTGAAAGACATATCATATACCAATTCAAAAAGATCTGCTGTAAAAAAATGTTGTAAGCCTTTTCATAAATGATGTAAAATAATGTTAGCTACATGTTTATCGTTCTTTATATGAAGCAGATCAAAGCAATTATATTTTTCCTTAAGAATCAAAAGGTTGTAGATCATTTTTGTTCACGTTAACATTTTGTCGGAGAATACTCTTTGTAGATGGATATGGAAACCGTATAGAACACAAATTGATGATCGAGGTGAATGATGGAATGACAAGCACAGTATATGATGTAGATACGATCCAGAATTGGGCGGCACAAATGAGTGATTCCGTAATAAAGCGTAATCCTGAATTGAAGCATAAATGGGAATATGATAATGGTGTTATTTTCAAAGGCATGGAATTAGTCTATGCATTGACTCAAGATCGCAAATACTTAGATTATATTCGTACTAATATGGATTTCTTTATTGAAGAATCAGGCGGTATTCGCAGTTATCGTGTAGATGAATACAATATCGATCATGTGAATAATGGAAAGTTATTATTTCCTCTTTATCGTGAAACAGGAGAAGAGCGATATCGCCAAGCTGCTGATTTGCTACGTCAACAGTTAATGAAGCATCCTCGTACCAGTGAAGGGGCTTTCTGGCATAAGCAAATTTATCCTTACCAGATCTGGTTAGATGGACTGTATATGGGTGCTCCTTTTTACGCGGAGTATATTCGTGAATTTGCAGATATCAAAGACTATAGCGATGTTACGCAACAATTCAAATTATGTTATCAGCATACCCGTGATGCGCAGACAGGACTGCTTTATCACGCATGGGATGAGAAAAAGGAACAACCGTGGTGTGATCCTACAACCGGTCTATCCAAAAACTTCTGGGGACGTTCGATGGGCTGGTTTGTGATGGCACTGGTGGATGTACTGGATATTTTGCCAGAAGATCAGGAAGATCGGGCAACGATTATCCAGATGCTGAGCGAAACGATGGAAGCACTGATGAAGGTGCAGGATCAGGCAAGTGGTGTCTTTTATCAAGTGCTGAATCTACCTGATGCCAAAGGCAATTATCTAGAAGCTTCAGCTTCGTGTATGATTCTGTACGCCGTTGCTAAAGGTCTGCGTAAAGGATATCTACCCGAGCGCTATCAAGTCAAAGCCGAGCAGATTCGCAAAGGGATTATCGAGGAATTTATCACGATTACAGAAGAAGGTCTGATTAACCTCAACAAAACCTGTCAGGTGGCTGGTCTAGGTGGCAAAGATAAGCGTGACGGTACGTATGCTTACTATATTAGCGAACCGATTATCTGTAATGATCCGAAAGGAATCGGTGCTTTTATTCTGGCAATGGCTGAAGCGGAGCTGTTGAATAAAACTGCTCAATAAATAGACTTTAAGCAGATAAAATTAATAAAGTATACTCGATTATTCATAAACAAATAGTACGATAGAATAAGCGTTGTGAAGCCGTAACGATTCTGTTATCGCTTCACAACGCTTATTTTTGTTTTATGATGAGAAGAACAATGATCTCAAAGGAGGGTCCTTTTCTATGCCATTTATCGATACTGCACCGCTCGTCAATCAACTGGTTGAGCGTGAATTATATAGTTGTCTGATCGTCCAACATGGCGTACAGATTTTAGATTACTACCGTGAACCTGACAAGAAAGAGATTCCACTCAAAATCAATTCGTGTACCAAAAGTATTCTTTCTAGCTTGGTCAGTATCGCTATCGACCAAGGGATTATGCCTGCTCCAGATACAGCGATTTCTGCCTTTTTCCCACAGCTGCATACAGACCCTGATCCACGTAAAGCTCAGATCACGATTGAGCAGTTACTGACGATGTCTGCTGGGTTCAACTGGACGGAATTTGGAGGACAGCATTCTTTTCCCACGATGAGCAAAACGTCCAACTGGATCGACTTTGTGCTTTCTCAACCACTTGTGCATGAGCCGGGTACTGTGATGGAATACAATTCCGGTTGTTCTCAACTGTTGGCGACTATTCTGACACAGACTTCCGGTCAATCGGTTGCTTCGTTTGCTGAACAGCATCTGTTTACACCACTGGGTATTACTCAATATGTCTGGGAGACTGATCCTCAAGGTGTACACACAGGTGGATTTGGATTGCAATTGCCTCCATCGGCTATGCTACAATTTGGGCTATTGTATTTGCATGAGGGCAAAGTGAACGGGCAGCCCTTGATTCAATCATCCACTGTAAGACATGCTACAAGTCCGCTTATCGCTGTAGATAGCCCGCAAAAAGCGCATTATGGTTGGCATTGGTGGCACTCTTCTTTTACATTGGACAGTCAGCCTAAAGTCGATATTCCCTATTATTATGCTTTAGGATTCGGTGGACAATATATTGTCGTTGTTCCTTCTTATGAATTAGTCGTCACCGTCTCCGCAGACCGCTTTAAGCGAAAACGCACACCACTTGATGTATTCCGTGACTTTGTTGTGCCTTTGCTGGAAAATGTAAACAACACGACTGTGAATTGATGCTGTCGTGTTGTTTTGCTATTCATCTATGAAGATTGTTTGCTTATACGGTCATCCCTAGAAATTCATCTAACCGATCTTTCTGAAGCCAGTGATGACGATAATGCATCTCAATAATCGCAAACCATTCTGTAGCATTTAATTGCCCGAATCTTGGATGAGCTACTGTATACTGCGGATCGGTTGTCGC
The DNA here is from genome assembly GCF_005233705.1 of Paenibacillus sp. CFBP13512. Classification (NCBI taxonomy): domain Bacteria; kingdom Bacillati; phylum Bacillota; class Bacilli; order Caryophanales; family Paenibacillaceae; genus Paenibacillus; species Paenibacillus sp. CFBP13512. Next base: position 168,175 of record NZ_QGAD01000009.1, read on the forward strand.
TAACAAAGGTTCTATTGCTCTTATGCGTAATCGCACTTGCTCTAATCCTTCTAGCAATTCAGCTTTGGTATGCGGTTGTGTAGGTGTGTACATAGGCGAAGCAGGCACTTGAACACGAATCGGTGGAAAGCTTCCCATTGCTATAATATGTTCGCCTGCATGTGTTTTGTACGTTGTCTCTGTGATGGCTTCTCCTGCTTGCTGACGCTTGATACACGTATCAATATTCGCCAGATGCATACGTTGTGCAGATTGTATCAAATGATTATACATTTGCCCGAGTGACCACTGCTGTGGATCGGGTTGTAAGGTTAGTTGTTCGATACTGTACGGTTCCAACGCTTGAATATACCGCTCTACCTCTTGTTCAAATTGTTGCAATATGGTTTGGGTGTTCATCTAATATCCTCCTTGTGCGCTTAGCGATTGATCTAAGCGACTCATTTGTATCTACTATACAAAAATACTACTGACACCATATTGTCAGTAGCGTTTTAGCATATTATTTATTTTTTCAATCATATGTTGGCGCAGCGATTCAGGTTCTAACACTGTCACCGAATCTCCCCAGCTTAATATCCAATAAAGCACATCTTCAAAGTGGCGTACACGCATCGTCACTATAGTATATTGCTCTTGCGGTTCGATCGTTTCCATATAAAAGTGACCGACTTCCTGAATACGTTCTGTCATATGAGATTCAAATTGTAGACGTATGACCATATGACGATGATCTGGTGGTCGATATTCTGCCAATTTGAAATCTTCAGGCATCACAAAATGTTCATCTAATTCAACCAAATTCGATAGACGAGATAGCCGAAAATGGCGAATATCCTGCCTTAATTCACAGTAAGCTACCAATACCCAATGATTCATATTTAACGCTAATCCATAAGGACAGACGGTTCTTGTAATAGACTGCTGATGTGGTTTGCTATATCCGAACTGCAACTTACGCTTTTGTACGATCGCTTGTCCTATCGGTTCTACATATTGCCGATCATCGACGGTATATAAAGTTTGACGTTGCCCTAATAACCGAATTCCTTCACGAATCGGGTCTGATTGTTCCCGTACTCTTTCTGGCAAAATCGATTCGATCTTACGACGAGCAGACTCTGCATTATGACGATAATGTTGTCCGAATTGCTGTTCTACAAAATCGGTACCTAGCAATAATGTAACTGCTTCTTCTGCGGTAAAGTGAATCGGTGGCAAAAAGTACCCTTCGCTTAACGAGTATCCTTGTCCCGGAGATCCCAGCAACGGCACACCCGCTTCACTCAGTGCTTGCATATCCCGATAGATCGTTCGGACACTCATTTCAAAAGTAGCTGCCAAATCTTCCGCACGTATCCATGATCTACGCTGAAGCTCCAATACAATCGCTAACATGCGTTCTGTTTTATTCATCTGCTTCACCTCATCCGCTCACAATATAATGGCTACAGATACTATACTGTATTTGCTTGCTTTGACCAACTGTTAGCTGAGAACCTATGTATTTTCAACGATGACCGAACAACAACAAAAAACCGTTACTGCCTTTTGCACAGTAACGGTTGATATCTTGTTATATTTATCGTTTAGGTGGTTTGTGAAGAAATTCCTGTTTTCATCTGCGTGCTATCTCCTGCATCTGAAGCCATTCCACTGGTTGTTTCATCTTCTTCAGCGTTGTCAAACATTTCGCCTTTGCGCGATAAAATAATATTTAGCAGTACTGCTGTGATCGAACCGGTCACGATTCCATTTTGCAATAATGTCTGTGCAAAGCTTGGCAGTTGTCCGAACATATCTGGCAATACTGCTGAACCTAATCCGACAGCAATACTACATGCCACGATCATCAGATTACGATCATTACGCAGATTCACTTCAGACAGAATCGAGATCCCCGATGCCGCTACCGATCCGAACATCACGATCATGGCTCCGCCTAATACAGCATTTGGAATAACCGTCGTGAGTGCTGCTAATTTAGGCAATAAACCAAGTACGATCATAATACCCGATGCCGCAAAAATCACATTACGTGTTTTGACTTTCGTGAGCGATATCAGACCTACATTTTGAGAGAATGCTGTATAAGGGAAAGCATTGAAAAATCCGCCTAGCATAATCGCAAGACCTTCAGAACGTAGTCCATTGACGATCTGCTTTTGCTCCACTTTCTGTTCAATCGCTTTACCAACAGCAATATATACTCCTGTCGATTCCACCATACTTACAATATTCACAATCACCATCGTGACAATCGCGGTTAAGCTAAATTCCGGTATGCCGAAGTAGAAAGGTTGAGCAACCCGTACCCACGAAGCTTCGCCGACTGATCCGAAATGCACCATGCCCATACTGTAAGCGACCACAGTACCAACAAATAATCCAACCAATACCGAAATCGAGCGTAAAAATCCTTTAGCCAAACGATTCACCAATAAAATCACTAATAACGTTATCAGGGCCAGCATCAGATTGCGAGGTGCACCAAAGTCACTGCTTCCTTGTCCGCCTGCTACATTGTTCATCGCAACTGGAATCAAAGACAATCCGATAATCGTTACTACCGAACCGGTTACGATTTTTGGGAAAAAGCGAAGCAATCGACCATACAGTGGAGCGATCAAGACCACGAACAGTCCAGATAAAATAATCGCTCCATAGGCGGTGGCGAGATTAGAGGTTGAAGCAATCGCAATAATCGGGCCTACAGCAGTAAATGTACATCCCAAAACAACAGGTAATCCACTACCAAAATAACGTGTACCCAGCACTTGTAATAATGTAGCAATCCCGCACGTAAATAAATCGGCGGCGATCAGATATGCCATTTGTTCAGCAGTCAGATGAAGTGCTCCACCCACAATAAGCGGTACAGCAATCGCTCCTGCATACATCGCCATGACGTGCTGAAGCCCTAATGTAAATATTTTGCGTCTACTTAACATGAAGACTCCTCATTTCTAGAGGCTACCGTTACCAGATCAGGTACCAGTGGTGTCTCATCAATAAAATCAACATGCTCTGGGGACATTGATGAAATACGTGCTAACGATTGAATCGGAATCTGGCGTTCTTCCAGTAATCCTCGTCCTTCCTGGAACGTCTTCTCAATCACACAACCCACACCAACCAGTGTCGCTCCTGAAGCTTCTACGATATCAGCCAAGCCCACTAGTGCTGCTCCTGTTGCTAAGAAATCATCAACGATTAAGATGCGATCTTCTTTATTGAGATAACTTTGTACAATCGTGACCTGATACGTTTCTTGCTTGGTAAAAGAATGTACAGATGCCGCGTAGACCACATCTCCTTGAGTAATTGCTTTTTTCTTTTTGGCATATACAAAAGGGACACCTAAAGCGATTCCTGTTGCCATTGCAAATTGGATACCGCTTGCTTCAATCGTTAATACTTTAGTAATCTTCTCATGGGCGAAAAGCCGAGCAAATTCTTTGCCGATCTCAACGGCTAATGCTGTATCTACCTGATGGTTAAGAAATGAGTCCACTTTCAATACTTTTTCGGACAAAATCTGTCCTTCCTGACGAATTCGTTCTTGTAATGCTTTCATATGGTTTCTCTCCTTTAGAATAACAGTGCGATTTGAGGGGGAAATAAAAAAAGACAGACCTCCTTGAGTGATTGCTCTCAAGTGAAGTCTGTCTGTATCGATCATCTATAATCATCATGTCCAATTATAAAAATACGATCTGCATAACAATGTATTGATCCAAAGCGAACGTTATCGCAATGCCAAATACATGCTTCACTCATAGTCAGATCATTACAGTGGTGATCCGGTAGAAACTTTTGGGCCATATTCCCAATATTATATGAGGTCGATTGCCGATTTCTCGCACAATCTGTATAAAATTATATATGTATACTACACGTATTCATGTAACGTTTCAAGAATAATTTTCATATTTTCATAAGAAGGCATTTTTTTATAACCTATTCTACTTCGACAAACCATTTTTTCAAATTATTTTCTGCTTCAATATAGGATTCAATAGAACAGAGATAAACAAATGAGCTAACCCGATAGTAGAAGCTACAAACACAATAAATATACCCGAAATCACATATTCTTTGTATCCTAAGATGATCATCAATACTACAAAATTAAGGATATATACACTACCTATATACATTTTCACTCTTTTGGGATGCGAATTGAAATATAAAATAACTTGTAATAACGTAGAGAAAAATAAAATATAGAAAGCAGGCATAAATATAATCAATATGGCGAGATCATAAAATAATAAGAACTCATTTGACAAAGAACTACTTGGCCAATGCACGATTACTCCGTAGGAAGAAAGAATAGCAGATGCCATCATCCAAATGTAATAAATGTATATCAATTTGCTCTCCTCCTACATCGTAAATTGTAATACTATAGTTATAAAATACTTCTAAACAGTATCACACTATTCCACGAATCTCATCTAGCGATTGCACCTTTTCTTTTTCCATCCAAGCGGTAAGACCTGCGACTAATTCTTCGCCTGCATGCAAATTCACAAAATTATACGTCCCGATCTGCACAGCTTCCGCTCCAGCCATAATGTATTCAACGATATCTTCTACAGAGCTAATACCGCCCATCCCTACGACTGGAATCGATACAGCATGGGAGACTTGATGCACCATCCGCAAAGCAATCGGCTTGATCGCAGGGCCAGATAGACCTGCATACATATTATGAAAAGCACTGCGTCGCTGATAAATATCAATCTTCATCGCCGAAAAGGTATTTACGAGTGATACCGCATCTGCACCTTCTTGCTCACACATATACGCCATCGCTACAATATCCTGTGCATTGGGCGATAATTTGACCATTAATGGAATAGAAGTAACCTGTCTGACTTCTCGCACAATCTGGCGAGCCACTTCGGTATCTACTCCGAATTGAATACCGCCTTCTTTGACATTAGGGCACGAAATATTTAGTTCTAAAAGATCGACCGCTTGTTGTCCCTGACGTTGACGTAAGTCACAAGCTTCGCTGATCTGCGCCGCACCATTTACGTATTCTTCCAGATTCGCTCCACCCAAATTGGCAATCACAGCTGTATTGCTGGCTACCAGTTGATCTAATTCATTTTCCAAAAAAGAAGCGACTCCTGGATTCTCCAGACCGACACTGTTCATCATGCCTGAAGGTGTCTCTTGTACCCGACAACCGGTATTGCCTGAACGTGGATGCAACGTCAGACCTTTGCTGGCTATACCGCCAAGTATACTGAGATCGTAAAGTTCACCGTATTCTCGTCCAAATCCAAAAGTTCCCGAAGCCATGATAATCGGATTACGTAAAGCAACACCTGCTAGATTACATATGAGAGAGGTCATTCCAATTCACCTCCTCGGCTGTAAATACAGGGCCTTCTTTACAGACACGCCGATTCCCATGAACCGTCTGGATGGAGCATGTCAGACAAGCGCCGATGCCACATGCCATTCTTTTCTCAGTTGAGATATAGAGTAATGTGGAAGCACGCATTGCTTTTATTTTCTCCGCCAATGCTTGTAACATTCCCGCAGGTCCACATGCCATAATTACTGAATACAATGTAGGATCAATGATATCAGTTATCTGATGATATTGTCCTTGAGTGATATGAATCTGATCGGCTCTATCTACCATCTGCTCGAACGATTCAACTGCAAAAGACTGATGATTAAATCCTAAATAAATCTCTGCTTGATGGTAATGCTTGGCGGCTAATAGTAGTGGCGCTACACCCATTCCGCCACCAACGAGAGCAACCGATTCATGCTCATCTACGATCGGGAATCCATTTCCAAAAGGGCCGGACAGTTGAATCTCTTGCCCTGCTTGTACATTCGCAAGTAACGTGGTCCCTCTACCTTTCACTCTATACAAAAAAGCGATATAATCATCGCCTTGATCGTGAATACTTAGTGGGCGAGATAACAAAGGATCGGTCATCGCTATCCCTTGCATAGCACAAGGTCGCACCATATAAAATTGCCCCATGCCTCCTGCCCATTGCCCTGCTACCTTGATCACATACACGCTTGGAGCTACTTGTATATTCGATATAATATTCGCCATACACACTTCCCCCTTTTCACCGTTCACTATCTTACAGGGAAGTGTAGTATTTGGTTGTAACTATTTTCACAGTCTTTTGATTTTTTGCATTTAGATCTTTTTTGAATCTAGATCTTTTTAACGTACCAGATTGATATTGAACAGACTCAGCCCCACAACCGTTAGTAAAATCAATGCGGTCATCATCACATGGACTTTTTTGTACATCACTAGAATAGCTATATATTCACGGATAAATGCATTCGGCAAATAATAAAAAGCAGTACGTGAGCCGACACCATCACCGTTGATTCCTGCTTCTCGTGCATAGATACCAGCACGGAATAAATGGAAATTGTTCGTCACAAAAACACAGGAATATGATTTTCCTGCCATGCGTTCATCCATTTTTTGTTTGGAAAATTGCATATTTTGTAGCGTATTAACCGATTGATTTTCGACAATAATATGGTCATTGGGGATACCTTTGGACAATAGATAGTCACGTATCGCTTCAGCTTCAGCAACCGTCTCATCACTACCTTGTCCACCAGAAGCAACAAATAGAGGCGGTGTATGTATTTTGCGTTGACGATCATAAAAAGCAATCGCACGATCAATACGACTCGCTAATAAAGGAGGAACACGATCTTTGATTAATCCACTTCCTAAAATGATCATAAATTCTTGACGAAGCTTCACTCGATTGAGGTTGTACAATATCGAAGAGGCAAGATAACAGATAAATAAAAACCCATAATAAACAAAACACAATTGGATAAAAATAATAAATGGTTGCAAAATACCAACTGAAGGCATAAGAAAAGTAATCACTGGCAAAGTGGCAATACCAATCCCCGCAAGCAAAGATAGCAAGTTAGGTAATTTCCAGCCTTCTTTGGATAATAGCGTTCGTCCATTGTAGATCAGTGCTATTCCAATCACTAACAACATCACAGGCGAAAGTAGTAGCAAAATAAGCACTAATAGCAGACCGATATAGGGAATAACGCCATCCAGATTACTAATTGCATACACAATTGAACTGAATAAAAGTAGCAATATTCCTATCGTCAGAAAGACTCCATTTCGTACCCGCCGCTGATCGATTGCGTAATTGATAACGAACAAGATAAGAAAAAAAACAGTCAAACTGTATATATAAATCACGTATCTTCCTCCTGTTGTCTATGTTCCGTTTCTGGTCGTCCTTTTTCTTTTTTAGCATATCGAGTTCAAGTTATACATTAACTTACAACGCCGTAAGATAGACGTAAGGCAAATCGATAGTGTCACTTATCTGTTAAGCGTAAAGTGAACGGTAGTATTGCTATACGAAAGGAAAAATCACTATGCGTAACGGAACCAAGCTTTTACTATTTGTACTTACGATCTTTATATTGCTTGTGATTACACTGGTTAGTCAATTATCTGAACGGGATCTTGCTAAGCTTAATCCGTGGATACCCAAGCAGCATTATTATGTACAGGTTCATCATTCATCATCTACCCAATCTTCTTCATCAGACAGTACTGTCGAATACACATTACCCGCATGGGATGACAAAGGAAACGCTCAAACGATTACATTTTCCGGTATACATCCATTACGGGAAGGTGCTTATCTACAATTGATCCTCAAAAATAACGAAGTGCTCTCTTATCAGGAAATAGCTTATCCGCAGATTCCCGATTTAGCACAGCAACATTTGCATCGTTAACCTTCCAAATAGCTTCTATTGAAATGCAAGGTATCACCAAAAAAGGTCTCTCTTTCTGCTTCTATTTACGATAACATGGAACAGAATAGAGTTCTTTCTCATGTCAAAGATGAATAAGAACATTGATGTAAGGAGCGAATAAATATGCAGACCATTTTGATCGTGGAAGATGATCGTAAGATTGCTGAGTTATTACAATCGTATATTGTGAAATATGGCTACCATGTTATTGTAACCACAGACTTCGAACATGTGCTACAACAATTTCAACAAGAGCAACCTGATCTGGTTCTGCTGGATGTGAATCTTCCCAGTTATGATGGATATTACTGGTGCAGACAGATTCGTGCACATTCAATCTGTCCGGTGATCTTTATCTCTGCACGTGCAGGTGAAATGGATCAGATTATGGCGCTTGAAAATGGAGCCGATGACTATATTACCAAACCATTTGATTATGGTATCGTTATCGCGAAAATTCGCAGTCATTTACGGCGTGCATATGGTGAATATGCATCCAAACATGAAGAATTGATTTGGCACAAAGAAGGTCTAGCCTTGTATCCTGAACGGCTTGAACTTCATTACAACAATCAAAGCGTCTTATTAACGAAAAAGGAAGCTGATATTATCGAAAGTCTGATCGAACGGCATCCACGGGTAGCCAGCCGGGAAGCGCTACTTGAAAAGCTATGGGATGATCAGACGTATGTCGATGAAAATACACTTAATGTCAATATCACCCGTGTACGCAAAAAGTTTCTAGACCTCGGGCTCATCGATGCTTTAGAAACGGTGCGAGGAATCGGATATCGTCTGCATGTCACCTGGAATAAGGATAGTTCATTATGAAGCTGTTTCTCAAAGAACATCTGCTACTGATCATTATTCAAATCATTCAATTTAGTGCGGTGATGGGCATTTATTGGTTGGATGGCTATCGACATACAGGGCCTGCACTATATTCGATTATGTTGGGCTTATTTTTGTTAAGTGGGTATTTAGGATATCAGTATTATAGTCGTCGTCAGTATTACCGCCGCTTACAAGAACCTTTGCTATCGTTAGATGACTCGATACAGCGATTGGATCAAGCTCCTGTGGCAGAAGCGTTAGAGCAGTTGTTACGCCAGCAATATCGGTATTATCAACAACAGCTTGCTACGATTCAACAGCAACAGCAACAACATCTCACCTTTATGAACCAATGGGTACATCAGATGAAAACGCCTTTGTCAGTGATCGAACTGACTGTACAGGATATTGATGAACCTGAATTTGCTAGTATTCGTGAAGAATTAGAACGTATGAGTTCAGGGTTGAATACGATTTTGTATATGGCGAGATTGCGGACATTTGAACAGGATTTTCATATTCGCATGATCTCTTTATCTGAAGTGATTCGCGAAGTGGTGCAAGAACACAAGCGTCTATTTATTCGCAGTCAAGTGTATCCTGATGTACAGATCAAAGATGGTGATTTATGGACAGAGTCTGATCAGAAATGGCTATTTTTTATGTTGTCTCAACTGGTGATTAACGCTGTCAAATATTCTGCACATACTCATCATAAAGTGATGATTTCTTCATATATTCGTCATCAGCAAGCAGTTATAGAAGTGAAAGATCAGGGTGTAGGCATTCCTGCTTCTGATATCAAGCGCGTTTTCGAACCTTTTTTCACCGGCGAAAATGGACGGCGTTTTCGTGAATCTACAGGGATGGGGTTATATCTGACTCGTGAAGCCGCTCAGCGTCTGGATCATCAGTTAGAGCTAGAATCGACGGTAGATGCAGGTACGACTGTACGTATTATTTTCCCATCGTATCAACGTAAACACTAGCTTACACCGCTGTAAGGTGATTGAAAGAGAAATCGATAGTTCCTCTTCCAAGTTCTATCTATACTGAACTTATGTAATCAATCACCAAGGAGGAAATGACATGCTACAAGTCAATCAGGTTAGCAAGATCTATGAAGGTAAAATAGCGTATCAGGCGCTCTCTAATATTCAATTTACGATAGAAGATGGTGAATTTGTCGGAATCATGGGTCCATCAGGAAGTGGTAAAACGACCCTACTGAATATGATTGCTACCATCGACGAACCAACAACCGGCGAGATTTTGATCCATGATCGTAATATTAATCAACTGAATAAAAATGAACTTGCGAAGTTTAGAAGACGGGAATTAGGGTTTGTATTTCAAGACTTCAATCTACTGCATACGTTAACGGTCGAAGAAAATATTGTTCTACCTCTTACACTCGATGGTGCTAAAGTTAGCGAAATGAAATCCAAAGCAGCCATCATCGCCGAACAATTAGGCATCTCTGCGATTATGAATAAACGCACCTATGAAATCTCGGGCGGACAAGCTCAACGTGCGGCTATTGCGCGCGCCATGATTCATGCTCCCCATCTTTTACTAGCTGATGAACCTACAGGGAATTTGGATTCCAAGTCTGCTCGTGATGTTATGGAACTACTGGAAAAGATCAATCAAGAACAACAGACAACGATGATGCTGGTTACTCATGATGCATTAGCAGCTAGTTATTGTCAGCGTGTTATTTTTATACGAGATGGTAAGTTCTATAGCGAGATTCATCGTGGCGAACATCGTCAGACGTTTTTCCAAAAGATTATTGATACCTTGTCACTGCTAGGGGGTCACGCCAATGACATTTCGTCAATTCGCGTATAACAATGTCGCCCGTAATAAGCGCTTGTATGCCGCTTATTTTCTAAGCAGTATGTTTACCGTTATGGTCTTTTTCACCTTTTCGATCTTTGCGTATCATCCTGCGTTAAAAGGTAATGGACTGAGTCAAAATGCCGCTGCTGGATTATCTGCCGCCAAATGGGTGATTTATGTATTCTCATTCTTTTTTGTACTTTATTCAATGAGTTCTTTTTTACGATCACGGCAAAAAGAATTTGGATTATTGATGATGCAAGGGATGTCTACAGGGCAATTACGCCAGATGGTTTTTTTGGAAAATATGATTATTGGATTTGCCGCTACGTTAGGTGGAATTGGACTGGGGCTTGTGTTCGCCAAAGTGATTTTGTTAATCGGTGAACGGATGCTTGTACTGGAAGAAACACTATCTTTTTATTTTCCTATACAGGCGATCACCATCACGTTTATTTCATTTATGATTCTGTTTATGTTGATCTGCTTATTTATTACAGCTATCCTACGTAATCGTACATTAATCACGCTGATCAAAAGCAATAAGACCTCTAAAGGAGAACCTAAAGCATCGATCTGGTTATCACTTATTGTCATACTGCTGATTGGAAGTAGTTACTTGATCTCGCTACGTGCTTCAGGTGATCAGGCGATTTATTTACTAGTGCCTATTATCATTATGGTGAGTATCGGAACGTATCTGTTATTCACACAATTGAGCGTATATATAATTCATCGCCTTAAAGAACGCAAATCTTTTTTCTGGTACAAAACCAATATGTTACTCCTTTCCGATCTTGCTTATCGGATGAAAGATAATGCTCGTACATTTTTCCTTGTCGCTATTGTATCGACCGTCTCATTCTGCGCGATTGGTTCGTTATATGGTATTCAATCGGTGTTGATCGCTAATACCACATCGTATAGCACTTATCCAATAACGTATTTCTCGACAGCCAAAGATACTGCGCGAGCACAACATCTTCAGTATATTAACGATACATTGAATACACATGCGATAGACTTAACCCCTGCTACATTACACGTATTACGTTATAAAATTTCTGAGTCTGCGGATCAAGTCAGTATTGTTCGTATGTCCGATTATAATGCCTTTGCTACTTTGTTAGGAGAGCCTACAATAACATTGACTGATCAACAAACGGCTATTCGAACAACATCAACGATTGGCAATCGTTTTAACGATGAACTGATCAACAAAAACATCACTTTAGAAAAAGGACTTTCGATTCAGACCGCTTCTCAAGCGACTTTATCTCAAGTTATACCCGCGCTAAGTGAGTATCTCGTCGTCCCTGATATATTTTATCAAAAACTACAACACCCGACGACAACTGACCAAATTGATGTGTGGAATGGAAAAATGGATTCGTCTACGGCTATTCAATTAGCGCAAGACATTCAACAGTCAGTCAAGCCTTATCAAGCCCATTATGTCTTCTTTGCTAAAGAGTATGAAGTATATAGCCAGAAGCAACAATTTGGCTTACCACTCTTTATGAGTTTATTTATCGGTATTGTATTTTTTGTCTCCGCAGGTAGCTTCTTATACTTCCGTCTATACAGTGATCTAGAAGAAGATAAGCAGAAGTTCAAAGCAATCTCTAAATTAGGGCTAACCACCAAAGAACTAACTAACGTGTTAAACTGGCAGATTGCCTTACTGTTTTTCGCTCCGATTGCGGTTGCTTTGATTCATGGAGCGGTTGCTTTGACTACATTATCGAATATGTTCCACTATTCCTTGCTCAAAGAATCCAGTATTGTACTAGGTATTTTCTTACTTATACAAATGGTTTACTTCTTTATTGTACGTCACTTTTATATCGGACAAGTAAAATCGGCTTTGCGCTAGATGTTAAAATACATGCAATAACATAACAAAAAAGCTTCCTGTTCACCACCATTCGCTGGCGTGTCATCAGGAAGCTTTTTACGTATATTGTCACTACATAGGATACGTACAGCATGATGTTAATCAAGTGCTGTATCGGATCTGATTTTATTTTTGGAAATGAATATCAATTTCGACGATCTCTGAACGTGTGCCTATTCGCATCGGTGTTCCCCAGAATCCATATCCTGACGATACAATCGAATGAAGCTGTCCTTTTTGCAAATAGCCCCAATCATTCTCATAGATACGATTCGTAATCAACTGTGCTGGAGCGACCTGTCCACGATGGGTATGACCGGAGACGACTAGATCGGTTCCTAATTTCTGCTCAGCATCCAGTTCATATGGTTGATGATCCATCACAATAATCGGCTTCGAATGATCAACCGATTCTAGCAACTTCGCTAATTCTGCACGCGGACGATCGCTGTAATCTTGACGACCGACCAGTGTGATTCCATTATCGAGCACAATCGATTCATCATAGAGGATATTCAGATCACTATCATCTAATACTTGAATCAGATTGATCCCTTTTTCAAAACGATCATGATTCCCAAGAGACGTGTATACAGGGGCTTCGATCCCTTTAAGAATATTCGGAATATCGGTTTTGACAAAGTACGGTAAATTATCGTCGATCACATCGCCCGGAAATAATACCAGATCCGGCTTTAATTCGTTGATCATTTTTACCATTCGTCTCGCATGAGATTCATTGGATAGTACACCGAAATGGGTATCGGATACCACAATGACTTTCATGTCTGACTTGCCTGTCACCGGCTTATCGATCTGAATATCATAGTTACGTACGACAGGACTATAAGCATTAAACATTCCGATAGTCGCTACAATCACAAACACAAGCAATGTACTCCATCCCGCCCATACAATGACTAGATGTTGAGATAAGGATGTAAAACGAGTTATCAATACTCCTAAGTTCATTACGGGTAGCCACAATATCAAAATGTATAACATCATAAACCAGACTGCACTTATTAACTTAATGGTGATACTTTCACGTACCCAGAAGTTCAAGAAGAATGAATAAGCTAAAATAAGCAGCACCACAACAAAGATATATCTTACAAAATGATGATCTGGTAACACCTGTCCAAACCATACCCAACCATTCCATCCCATATACAGCAAGATCAGATTATACACAACAAAAATAATGATTCCGATTAACAAATAGGTTGACTCCTGTCTCTATTTTATAATGATTACTTTTTGCTTGTTACTATCTCTATATAAGTATATACGATATACAATCATGTACCAAATGATAAAAGTATAATTTAATTCTCGATTATAAAAATACGTAAATACGAATTTATTGCAGTAAAAAAGATTTATTTTAGAACTTAATTACGCTATAATATACGTAATTACATACTAATATAGACTTCATTCTACTACTTACTTAGCTATCGGAGGTTACTATCCTGTGTCTGAACTACTTGATCCCAAAAATGATTTTTTATTCAAACGTATTTTTGGTAGTGAAAAGAACAAAGACGTATTACTTACGTTTCTCAACCACATTTTTAAAGAAGCGAATAAACCTTCTCTTTCTGAAATTTTGTTGCTCAATCCTTATACAGATAAAGATTCGCCTTTGGATAAGCAATCGATTTTTGATATTCATGCACGTACAGAGGAAGGCGAATTAATCAATGTGGAGATGCAACTATTTAACAAATATGATACTGAAAAGCGTACTCTGTTCTACTGGAGCAAGCAGTATTCGAATCAGTTGCTCGAAGGAAACGCCTACAGAACATTACAAAAATGTGTTACGATTAATGTATTAAATTATTCTCTGTTGCCCAATGATCAGTATCATAATGTATTTCATTTACGTGAAGATCGAACACATATTTCATTACTAGATGATATTGAGATTCACTTTCTTGAACTACCCAAGTTAGAGCAGATGACTACTCCATTAGAAGGAAGTCCACTGATCAATTGGTTATTGTTTCTTAAAGGTACTGATCCATCACACTGGGAGGTGCTATCTATGAATGAACCTGAATTAAAAAAAGCGATGACTACTCTGGAATTTTTAAGTCAGGATCGTGAAGCTCGTATGCGCTATGAAGCTCGCCAGAAATTTTTGCATGATGAAGCTTCACTTGTCGATTCTGCAATGGCAGAAGGCGAACGCCGTGGCGTCGAAGCTGGTTTTCAAAAAGGAATCGAACAAGGGAAATATCAAGCTCAATTAGACATGGCTCGCAACATGCTTTCTCTTGGATTAGATATTGAAGTGATTGCCAAAGCAACCGGTTTATCTCAAGAAGATATTCGTTCTCTATCCTGAGTCTAAATCTCAAATAAACGTAGTTACTACATGTTTTTTAAATTCATAAAATAAGTAAGAGCCTATCAATAGTGATAGGCTCTTTTTTTCAACTTTATTTCAACGCTTTATGCACTTTGAGTAGTTTACCTTTGACAGTGGTATCCTTCATCACTTTCAAAACATGAGGACCTTTACCGTTCAGAATCTCAACATACGTCACATTATCTTGAATCGTAATAATTCCAATATCTTCAGCGGTTACGCCTTCGATACGAGCAATCGTCCCTACGAAATCGACAGCACGCAGTTTTTTCTTTTTGCCACCATTAAAGTACAATTTCATAATTTCTTTGTTCAACTGCTCACTTTTGGCAGGTTTACGTTCTGCACGAATCCCCATTTTACCTTCAAAAGCTTCACGCGCACGATCCACTTCTACCGCATCAGGAGCTTCTTTATGCGGAATGGCAAATCCGATATAATCTTGAATTTCACGCAAAAATTTATCTTCAAACGGAGTCACAAAAGTGATCGCTAGACCGCTTTTGCCTGCACGTCCTGTTCGTCCTGTACGATGCACATAGCTTTCTTTTTCCAGCGGTAGATCATAGTTGATCACATGTGTAATATTGTCGATATCAATTCCACGAGCAGCCACATCGGTTGCTACCAGATAACGGAATTGTCCACGTTTGAAATCTTCCATCACAGCAAAGCGATCTTCTTGCAGCATTCCGCCATGAATCTTAGCACATGTGTAATCATTAGCGGTTAACCGCTCACTTACCATATTCACGTTATCCTGTGTACGACAGAAAATAATACAGCTATCTGGATTTTCGACGACTGTAATATCTTGCAATAATGTGAATTTGTCTGCATCTTTTACTTCACATAACGCATGTTCAATCGTTGCTGTCGTAAGCCCTGTCGCTTGAATCTCAATATGCTCAGGCTGACGCATATGACGGTGACATAGACGTTCGATATCTTGCGGCAACGTTGCAGAGAACAGCAATGTCGTCCGATCTTTAGGCAATGCTTTGATAATATTTTCAACCTGTTCAATAAAGCCCATATTTAACAT
Organism: Paenibacillus sp. CFBP13512; assembly: GCF_005233705.1. Taxonomy (NCBI): domain Bacteria; kingdom Bacillati; phylum Bacillota; class Bacilli; order Caryophanales; family Paenibacillaceae; genus Paenibacillus; species Paenibacillus sp. CFBP13512. The sequence continues at coordinate 183,994 of NZ_QGAD01000009.1, forward strand.
TTCATCGGCTTCATCGATAATGAGGAATTCTATTTTATCCAAAGCCAGTGTGCCCCGCTGAATATGATCCAATACACGTCCAGGTGTACCGACAACGACATGACTTTTCTGTTTTAATTCAAGTGTTTGCTTCGCATAAGGTTGTTTTCCGTAAACGGCTGTCGCTTTGATTCGCTTAAAGCGCCCGATATTTGTAATATCTTCTTTCACCTGTGCAGCAAGCTCGCGTGTAGGGGTTAAGACTAACGCTTGTGGTTTATTTTCGTTCCAATCCACTAGCTCACACAATGGAATCCCGAAGGCAGCCGTTTTACCACTACCGGTTTGCGATTTCACGACAAGATCTTGGCGCTCTAGTGCAACTGGAATGACTTTTTGCTGTACTTCAGTAGGCTGTGTATAGCCCAGTTGTTGTAATGCTTTTAAAATATCTTCACTTAATCCATACTCTTCAAAATTAGACTGACTCATGAAATACCTCTTCTTTTTATAAATTAACATGTTCGATCACTCGACCCAACATGCTGAATAATGAACATACACTTACTTGGATAACGATACCTAGCGACCATTTAACAGATCATATCTACTTTGACTCACTCTATCCAGTATACGCTATATTGGTAAGTAACATTTGAGAAAATAGTAAAAAAAGCAGTATCTTACTTCTCAAATTCAATAATAGTGATCCTTTTTAATAATTCTTCGACTTCTGTTGTGACTTTATCCCAGATGATAGTCGCTTCTTGCGCTAACACATGTTGACGATCTGTATCACTTCCCGCTTGCAGGGGATGGCAAATAGCTAATGTTCTTCTTGCAAACACATGCATAATAGCTGAAGTATCTGCACCTTTTCCAGACAAGTGATCTAATTCCAATTGGTTAAAATAGTAATCCAGTTCCTCGGATAATTTACTGCGAATCTTAGTCGTGTCTTTGCGGGATAAATCTGCATCTTGAAAAGCTAATTCGATAGCCGTCGTCATCATATATCTGGCTTCGTATCGATTGAGATCGTATTGGTGGTATTGCATATGTAGTAGAAATGCTAATTGCAAAGCAGTCAGCCGAAACCAATATAACTCTGCATCGATCGAATCAGATTCATGTTTTGACAATAATAAAGAAGCTTCGGTTGTGCGATGTAATTGTTTAACTTGAGGAAAACGAATTAACAATCTAGCAATCTGCCGTGTCGCTTTTCCCAAATGTATACGAGTCGGTAATTGATCCATAATAGCAAGGTCTCCTTCGATCGAGCAAAATAGAAGTAATATACAACTCCTTACCCATTTCGTGTAAAAAGGAAAAAGGCAGTTATCTATATACTTGGATTTATGAGATTAATTTTCATCATCTATAAAGATGATTTTACAAATACTTCAACAACGTATATGATGTTTATATCGAATTATCTCGATATATCTATTATATACAAAAGGAGTGATTTTCTTTGAGAACCATTAGAGTGTATCATGTCGATGCTTTTACGGATCAACCTTTCACGGGTAATACCGCAGGTGTAGTATTAGATGCAGAACATTTAAGCAGTCTAGAAATGCAACAGATTGCGCGAGAATTGAACTTATCCGAATCGGTCTTTTTACTTCCTTCCGATCAAGCAGATATAGATTATAAAGTAAGATATTTTACACCTACTGAAGAGATTCCTTTTTGCGGACATGCGACGATCGGCTTAACATGGTTATTAGCTACAGAACTTGGACTATCTCAGCAACAAGATGGCGTCGTTCTAGGTACACAAGCAGGTGCAATTCCAGTCGTATGGCATCAACAAGACGGCAAAATACAACGGGTCGAAATGACACAAGTTACCCCACAGATTCAGCCTTTTACTATAGACCTTACTACACTTAGTGCTATGATTGGTGTTCCTGTTGATGCAATCGATCCTGCTTATCCGATTCAACTCGCCCATACAGGGAACTGGCATCTACTTATTCCTGTACATACACAGCAAGCGATCGATCAAGCTAACCCTGACCTTATCGCTCTCAGTCAACACAATCGACAGCACCAGATTGCGACCACCCATCTCTACACATTTACGCCACATCAAGAATATGATCTGTATACTCGTGATTTTGCGCCTGCGATAGGCATTGCTGAAGATCCAGTAACAGGTGCGGCAAATGGAGCTTTAGCAGGCTTTTTATATTTAAATGGAATTATTCCACAAGATCGGACTACAGCACTTCAGATCGCGCAAGGGCATGCGATTGGCAGACCCGGTCTACTGTATGTGCAAGCTATTTCTAACGGTGTAGATACGCCGATCATCAAAGTCGCTGGTGCGGCAACGATCACGATCCGAGGGGAGTTAAGTATTTAAATTAGATAGAATAGAAAAAGGCAAAGCTCTTAGTATATACAGCTTTGCCTTTTTTATCGTTAATCGAGTTCTAATACCATTCGTTCTTCATCCCAATACTGCCCCTCATACTTCAACGCGTTCTTTTCTAAGCCACACACTTTAAATCCTAGACTGATATATAATTGCTTAGCCGCCCTATTTTCAGAAATGACAGTCAATCCGATCTGCTCTAATCCTTCCAGTACACTGGCTCTTTGTACCAATTCTTTCATCAACGCTTTGCCTATCTTTTGACCTCTACAAGACGGTGACACGTACATCGCATAGATGTTGCCTTTATGTATCGTTTTAAGATGTTGTTCTCTAACAAAAGTCACCATTCCTACAAGCTCTTGCTTATCAAAACAACCTAATGTAAATCGTTTACTTGAGGGTTGAAGCTTATGTTGTATCTCTTCGATCGGTTTGGAGACTTCGCTATCATATGTAACTAAAAAAGCTTCAGGATTTTCTTGTAATGACCTTAATCGAAGTGCACGATAGGACACTGCATCTTCACTTGTTAAACGTCTGATGTCCATCTTATCCCCTCCTACCCTGATATAAAAAAACAAAGCCCTCAGAAAATCTTTGGCTTTGCCTTTTGAACTGCAATTATACGATTTTGATTTCCAACAGTTTATACTTGAATGTTCCCATAGGCGCTTCAAAAGTAATCGTGTTACCGACTTTTTGTCCGATCAACGCTTTACCTAGTGGGCTTTCATAAGATAACTTGTTGTTAATAACGTCTGCTTCAGCAGGTCCGACAATTTGGTATTCGATATCTTCACCGAACTCCAAATCATGTAGGAGTATCGTAGAACCGATACTGACTTTGGAAAGATCCAAGTTATCTGCATTTACGACCTGTGCATTACGTAACATTTTTTCTAAAATCAGAACTCGTGTCTCCATAAATGCTTGATCGTCTTTTGCCGAATGGTATTCGCTGTTTTCCTTCAAGTCTCCATAACTGATTGCCAGTTTCAGACGTTGTGACAACTCTTTACGGCGTGGTCCCTTCAGTTCTGCAAGCTCATCTTCCAGCTTATTGATACCTTCTCGGGTCAATATAATTTCTTCTTTTTCCTTAGCCATGTGCTCAACTCCCTCTTTAACAGTATACGCTATATTGGCACACTTTCGTTACTTTAATTGTAAAATAAAGTGATTAAATTTAAGAGGTATGCTGTTCTGATCGCAATAAAACGCATACATTGGTTAATCATCAACTTTCATCCTTATTGTTGTTGCCTTCTAGATCTGTATCTCAATAATAAAAGCCAAGCACATCTCAGAGAATCTGAGTTAGCTTAGCTTTTTCGGTAAAATGCTTATTTATTCGGAATAAATTGCTTAATCCAACTACCAAAACCAGCAGGATTACGAGATTGGATCAAAATCACACCTTCACCGCGGAAACGACAAACGATTCCTTCTCCACTGGTGACACTGGATAACCAGCCTTTCGATGCTTTTTCGATCTGATAATTCATATAACCCGGCCATGCGACAAGGTGAGCATTATCGACAATCACTTCTTCCCCATGAGCTAGATTAATCGCATGAATCGACCCGTAGGAAGATAAGAAGACTGTGCCTTTTCCACGAATTTCAATAATAAAGAATCCTTCGCCTGAAAATAACCCTTTTTTCAGATTTTGCATCTGTGTGCCGACTTCGATGCCTTCGGTCCCAGCAAGAAAACCGTCTTTTTGTACATACAGACTATAGGATCCATCTAATTCAACAGCAGTAACATCTCCTATACTGGAAGGGGCAAGTAATACTTCTGCTGGGCCACGAGTGGAACGCAATTCTTGAAAAAAGAATTTTTCTCCAGTTAACATACGACCTAGACCGCCCATCAGTCCGCCATCCATCGTTCCTTTAATATCTACATTTGGAGACATAGAGACCATAGCGCCTGACTCGGCTTTGATTGCTTCTCCTTGCTCTATATGTACCTTCAACATGGCAAACGCGCCTTCATACAAAATATCATATTTCATCTTTGTTCACCTATCCTCTCAATGTATCAAGCTTATTTTATATTATGACATTTCACCTTTGGCGTTGTATATATGCTCTCGGTTCAATCGTCTCGGCAATTTCTCATTGATGATATGAAGAATATGTTGTATTCTGATGGTTCGATTGCTGAAGTGACGTGTAAATATTTTCGATAGCCCTATATGATGATATGTAAATATTTAACGTTCTATTCTGTATTCTATCATGAAAATAAAAGATGTTCAGAGCAGGAGGTTCATTTGTGTCAGATGTGAATAAGCAACAAGTTGTAGACAGTGTACCGCAGAAAGGATTCTTCGGTCATCCGAAAGGATTATTCACTTTATTCTTCACTGAATTCTGGGAGCGGTTCTCTTATTATGGAATGAGAGCGATTCTTGTATTCTATATGTACTATGAAGTATCTAAAGGCGGACTCGGCTTCGATGAAGCAACCGCACTTGCGATTATGTCCATTTATGGATCACTCGTCTACATGTCCGGTATTATTGGAGGTTGGTTAGCTGATCGGGTATTCGGCTCATCCAAAGCGATCTTCTATGGCGGAGTCTTGATTATGATCGGTCATATCGTGCTCGCTATTCCAAATAGTGTACCGCTATTATTCGTATCAATGGGCTTAATCGTACTCGGTACAGGATTACTCAAACCAAACGTTTCGAATGTGGTCGGCGAAATGTATGCGGAGAGCGACAATCGTCGTGATTCCGGTTTTAGTGTTTTCTATATGAGTATTAACTTGGGTGGATTTATCTCACCATTGATCGTCGGTGGATTGCAGACCAGTTATGGCTTCCATTGGGGCTTTGCTACAGCAGCTATCGGAATGTTTATCGGGCTAGTCGTTTTTGTGTTGACGAAAAAGAAAAATTTAGGTCTAGCAGGTACAGTCGTGGGTAATCCATTATCTGCTGACGAGAAGAAAACAACGATCAAAATTTTTGCAATCAGTGCTGTGATTATTGCGATTATCGTCGCTATAGCGATTATGATGGGCTGGTTAACGTTAAAATCTTTTGTAACTGTAGTGGCTGTACTCGGAGTACTTATTCCAATCTGTTACTTTGTCACCATGTATCGCAGTAAAAAAACAACCGATGTAGAGCGTTCGCGTCTACTTGCTTATATTCCATTATTTATTGCGGCTGTGATGTTCTGGTCAATTCAAGAACAGACATCAACTGTACTCGCAACCTATGCAGATAAACGTACGCAATTGGACTTTATGGGTATTCATATTGCTCCTGCTTGGTTCCAATCGCTCAACCCGTTATTTATTATTGCGTTATCACCTGTGTTTGCAGCAATCTGGCTGAAGCTTGGAAATCGTCAACCGATTATTCCACGTAAATTCTCATTAGGATTGTTGTTCGCCGGGTTGTCTTTCTTGGTTATTCTTATTCCTTCTTACTTCGGTGGTGAAAATGCACTTGTAAGCCCGCTGTGGCTTGTACTGAGCTATTTTATTATTGTCGTTGGGGAATTATTCCTTTCTCCTGTCGGGCTGTCTGCAACCACTAAGCTTGCTCCTGCGGCTTTCTCTGCGCAAACGATGAGTCTATGGTTTTTATCCAATGCAGCAGCGCAAGCGATTAATGCGATTCTTGTGCAATTTTATAGCCCGGATACAGAAATGATCTATTTCGGAGTGATCGGCGGCGTGTCGATTGCGTTAGGTGTTATTCTGTTTATTATGGGACCTAAAATTCAAAGCTTTATGAAGGGCGTACTGTAAAATAAATAAGTACACTTCAATAAATAAAAGCCAGCCTCTACAATAGAGACTGGCTTTTATTTTGTTTTTATAATTAGAGCTTATTATTTAGCCAAAGCGTTTGGTTTTGTACCATTTGCTTTCTCTACCTGTAATTCGATCATACGTAATCGAGAAGAATGCTTTGACCGAAATAATCAGAAACAGTTGCGAATACGTGAAGTATGAGACGCACGATAAAATAAAGTTACGTGTATTACTTTGCCCGATATCTGTCGCCAGTGCCATATTAATCTGCAATACATAGATATAATACATCAGTGCCCAACCAATCACGAGATACACATACACATCGCCTACAAATTGGAATGGCGAAATCACTGCTGGATTAAATAGCTCAATGATCTGATACACAATATTGGCGAGGAAAATGATATCCGAGACGATAATCGCAATCATAAACCAGAAGTAGCTAGCCGCATAATACATCACATGAAGCTTAATACGCCAGCTTGTTTTATCGAACAAATGATGAATATTGTCCATAACTACGCTGTAATTGCCTTTCGACCAGCGTTCTCGTTGCTTCATATAAACACTAAGTAGTTCCGGTTCTTGTTGGTACGCTTCAGCTTGTGGAGCCAGTGCAATTAACTTGCCACGGGTCAAAATTTCAAATGAAATTGCGGTATCTTCGGTAATCGCCTGAGGGTCCCAACCACCGATCTCTTCCATCAAGTCTTTGCGTACGATAAAGTTCGTACCCGGAATCGTTCCAAGTCCAAATAACTCCCACATGCCTGTGTGATGAACACGCTGAATCGTAATCAGCTCTAGATTGATACAACCGGATAGAAAGTTTTGACTGCGATTCCGTGCTTTGTTCCGACCAAATACAGCGCCATATTTCTCCGGTTGTTCCATCGCTTTTTGAGTAAGAAAAAGAAGTGCATTTTTCTCAGGTGCAGCATCTGCATCATATACACATAACCATTCCCCTTTAGAAATGACCATCGCATCGTTTAATGCTCCTGATTTCCCCCCGCTACCTGTCCGTTCCATAATCGTAAAATCACGATCTCGATACGCCTTTTGTTCTTTTAATGTATTGAGGCGACTGGCTGTATTATCGCTACAATTATCAGCAACGATAATAATCTGTACTTTGTCTTGCGGATAATTCAGCTTGAGAATATGTTCGACTGTAGACATAATAACGATCTCTTCGTTATGAGCCGGAACAATAACAGTCACCTTAGGGAAATGATCCATATTTTCAGGAATCACCGTCGGGATTTTGTTCTGCTTAAACATAAAACGAATCGCGCCCCACATAATCACAATGGATTCAAATACAGCGATCCAAATACTCATAATCGAGATGAGTAAAATAGCATCAGACATGATTTTTCCCCCGGTCATACTTTCTATTTACATTGGCACGAAAAACCAGTGTCATGATGGTCAATACAATAATAGCGATCCCAAATAAACTGCTAATTACAATACAAAGCGGGATAAACCAACTCGTATATTCCATGTATTATTACCTCCTTTTCAATAGACGTTGTGTTAAATATATTCTGCAATCAAATCTGTCTCGGTGTTGCGCTCCAAAGCAGCAATAATCTCATCAATATTCTCGTATGTGCTAAACTGCTCTTTTTGAAATACGAAAGCTCCTGCGCGAATAACCAGCTTCAAGTCATTGCCTTTTTTGTCCAAAAATTTCATATCCATCATGGCATTCTTGATCCGATCGGTTAGTAATTGTAAATACTGCTGATCCGTCATAGGACACAAAATAATAAAACGTCCATCTTCAATCGAAAATTTATAATCTTCATAACGAATCTGCTTCTGAATCGTCTCCGACAACTCTAGCAATAGTTGCGAGTATAGCTGACTGCCTAACGATTCTTGTACCAATGCCAAAAATTCGATCTTGAACATCGCTACCGAGAATGTGTATCTATCTGAATAACGTCTGGCTAAATTCGATTGCTTCACTACCGTATCGCCTAATGCTTTTTTATTACCTAACGATGTATACAAATCCACTTCTGGATCACGTTTACGTAAAGCTTCTAGGCGCTCACTGACCCTTTTGTTACGGATCAATGTCGATTTGATAAACGCGGCTATTAGAATATTGGCAGGAATCAAAAACAACTCAAAAAAGATCAACGTATTTACAGGCGCATACGTCACCATCCATACAAAATAAGTCACTAAAAATATAAAAATAACAACTACTGCAATGCCCATAGAAACTACAAATCCGAATAATAAAGCACACATCGCAACGATATTTAAAGATATTTCTAGCAGACTATACGAGTGACTGGTATAGATATTGAAAAAAACAAGAATTTCTTGCACCATCGCAAGTACAATCAAAATAATATAACCCCATGTCATCTGGCTAATAAGGCTCGTATTCGTACTTAATTCTTTACGTTTCCGACTCGTTCTCATTTACTTCGTTTCACTGCCCTTCTGCAAAAGTGTCTCCGCTAAAAGAGGAAATAAATTGTCAAAAATATGGGTGTCGCCATCAAATACATAGCCCCCCGGATAAGCTTGATCCCAGCCTCGCATCGTCAACATTTGAGCATATAACTGTTCTGCCCAAGCCTGATCTTTCTCCTGAAGGGCTAATAAAATTGCGAGTCCATAGACTGCTGGTGATTCGTAAGCCACATCTGCTGTCTGGTCTGCACGCTTATAGCGACCGGCTAATTGATGGTGTTGCTCAAATTCTTTTTTCATAAAAGCGGTCAATTCGAATGAAGGTTGCCCCAATTCACTACGATGCAGAGCCAAAATCAATTGATCAATCAGATTAATCGTATCGTCATAATTGTATTTGCCTGTAGCTACACTATACGTTCTAGGGTAAAACACTCCATCATTCGGAGTATTCCGCAATAGATCGGTGTACTTGTTATACTCTTCAGCAGAAATCATATTTGTCTGCTTCATCTGTTCCAGAGCAGGGACATCAATATACGTTAAGCTCAGGACATCTGCAGAATATCCGTGTTCAAAATCATGATAGTCTACCAGATAACCATGTTGTTGATCTGAAGCAAGTAATGTATCGACAATTTGCTTGGCTGTTGTGGTATAACTCTGCTGTTGCCATTGTGTAGATGCTTGTAATAATGCACCTACGATTCGCAGATCATCACCTAGTGCATTCGTATTCACTTTGGACTGGCCATTCGGCTCTAATTTCCAATAAATATAATGCTTCTCTGGATTCAAAAAATACTGATTCAACAACGTATAACTGTGTTCAAAACTCTTCTGATCATCGGTCATTAATGCATATTGCATCCATAATCCTAACGATTCAGACAAGGCTTCTTTCCCTGCGACAATATCAGGATTGGTTGAAGGAGCAGGTAAAAGGCGACTGGCTAACGTTCCATTTTCATTGACCATGTGTGATGTAATAAAGGTTGCTGTAGGGGGGATGCTGGGTTGAGATCGGTATGTATAGACTCCCCATATAATTCCGATGACGATAATAAATGCTAGCATAAAGAACATCCATTTCTTTACAAAATGATGTTGATTTCTTCTCATATCGTTCTCCTATGGTGTATGTTCTTATTTTCCGTTAGCTCGTGATGATACTCTATTTATCGGCTAACTTTTGATAGATAATTACTTTTTATTTCAAAATTCGACAAGATGTGCGATCTGACTATGATTGAGCTACGATCGATGCATTATAAAATAAATTAAAAAAAAAGCTGCCGAAGTTGACCGACAGCTCGCATTTTCACGTATTTATCTAGTTAACGATAAGAAAGGCTTTATCCATCTGTTTTTTAAGAACCGACAACGACTGGATTTTCTTCTTTTTCTGCTTGTGCTGCTTTTTTGATCTGTTTACTGCGCAATTGTCCGCAAGCGGCATCAATATCTGTACCGTGCTCTAAGCGAACCGTACAGTTCACACCATTCTTTTTCAACGTATCATAGAAGGTGATAATCGATTCTTGGGAGCTGCGTTGATACTGACTATGCTCATCGACCGGATTATAAGGGATTAGATTGACACTCGCTGATTTGTTCATATGAGCGATCAGATCTGCTAATTGCTGTGCATGTTCTTGATGATCATTCACATCACGTAGCAAAATGTACTCTAACATAATACGGCGATTCGTTTTGGTCAGATAATATTCTACAGCAGACATCAATTGCTCTAGCGGATACGCACGGTTAATTTTCATAATACGTGTACGTAATTCGTTATTCGGTGCATGTAATGAAAGTGCAAGATTGACCTGAAGATCGCTATCTGCAAATTCTCTAATTTTATCAGGCAGACCACTTGTAGATACAGTGATTCGCTTAGGAGCGATAACTAGACCTTTGCGGTCTTTCACGATATTTAAGAAATCGACCATATTTTCAAAGTTATCAAATGGTTCGCCGATACCCATTACTACGATATGAGTCACCAATTGGTCTTGCGCGGCTGCATCCAGATGGAATTGTACTTTCATAATCTGCTCGACAATCTCACCCGCGGTTAGATCACGACTTTTCTTAATCAGACCACTAGCGCAAAAGCTACAGCCAATATTACAGCCTACTTGCGTGGTGACACAGACCGATTGACCATACTTCTGACGCATCAATACGGTTTCGATTAAGTTGCCATCTTCCAAACGGAACAGAAATTTTACTGTACCATCGGCAGATTCTTGCTTCACATGTTCGGTTAATGTTTGAATCGCAAAGTGCTCGGTAAGCAAAGCGATACAAGCAGGATTCACTTCAGTCATTTTATTAAATTCAGTTACACGCTGACGATACAAATAGTCCCATACTTGACTTGCGCGGAATTTCTTATGTCCACGTTCACCTAGCCATGCTGATAATTGATCTAATGTTAATCCATAAATGGACGGTTTATTCATGGTATACCTTCTTTCAAAGCGAATAAATTTGAGAATATATAGATTACACTAGATCTTCTTCTTCGGTTTGAAGAATCGATGTTAGTAATCCAGGAAATTGAGTGTCTAGTTCACTGCGGCAAATGCTATAAAAATGCTGTCTGCCTTCGATGCGTAATTGGATAAGCCCTATTTCGCGCAATATTTTAACATGATGAGACAATGTTGATTTGGAAATATGACTCATCTGAAAACCTGCACAGCTTTTTTCTCCATGATGGGCAAGACACAGTAGTATTTTCAGTCGCACAGGATCACTTAGTGCACTGAATACGTCTACAAGCTTGATTGGTGTCGGTGCTACAGCTTCTAATATTTTCATACTCTTCAACTTATCATTTATTGGAGCAAGTATCAATTGAAAAGTACGATTTTGGTCGAACTATTTATTACTTTGAAAATGTGCTACACTTTATTAGTTCGATTTTCATCAAACTATTAATCAAAATAACGGTATGATTGTGTTTTTAATCAAAGGGAGATTTGTAAAATGACAACCGCAGTACACACACTAAATGACTATTTTCGCTTATTCGATGCTTCACGTACTGATGAACAAGCGATGGAACAATTACTGAATTTATTTATTCCTGATGTAGAGATCGTATTAAATGGAGCATCACGTAAAGGATTCAAAAACTTTATCGACATGTTCTATCAATATAATATCGATATCAAACATATGCATGAACCGTGGGAACTGCAAAACAACGGAACCTACGAATCCCGCTGGGCAGTATGTGGAATGTCGAGCGAAGGAACCGTATATGCCAAAACAGGCATTGATATTGCTCGTGTAAATGAAGAAGGTCAGATTGTCTATTTAGAAAATGTACAAGAAAACCAAGATGCTTTTAGTAAATATTGATACTTCTATGTAGATTAATGTCTATGTTTATTGCGATAGGATCTGACAGCTGTGATTGTGATCCATGTAAATAGTGCAACGATAGCAATCAGTATTCCCATCGTAATAAACAAACTGCTCCATACGATATGCAAAAGGCTCACCTCTTTTTTTATTAAAGACTATTGGTAATTATAGTAAGTTTACATAAGCTATGATCGGCATGCAAATACTATAGAAGTTAAAAGAAGGAGCATCTTGACTACAACAAGATGCTCCTTCTTTTAATCTATATTTTTAATACTACAGCTATACACAGAACAACTACTAACAATAATCCACAGTACCATCCATCTTTCCCCGTTAATTGCGGAGTCAGATAATACGTGCGCTGGCGTGTGCCTGTGAATCCGCGTGCTTCCATAGCTATCGCTATTCGTTCAGACTTCCGAATACCCTGAGTGAATAGCGGTAGGGCGTAGCGGATGAAGGATTTCCAACTATTCTTCTGCTTATATCCTCTAATCTTATGTGCTGATTTCATTTGAGCTAGTTCCATCTGAAAAAGCGGGATAAAGCGAAATCCAGCTAACAGTCCATAAGCCCATTTAGGCGACAATCGGCATTGGTGGACCAGACTCATAATCATAGCAGTCAGATCGGTTGTAGACGTAAACAGCAAGCCATACGTGACAAAGCCAAGCATACGAAGTGCGATCATTAGTCCATTGTTTAGACTTTCTTCGGTGATATGGAACCATCCCCATTGCCACAGAGTATGCTCCCCTTTACCAAAAGCCGCCATCATCCAAAAAATCATCACAAAAAAGATCGTATACGGCAATAACCGTTTGAGCAAATAAGGAATACGCCATCCACCTAGCGTCAATCCAATCACCAGTGCTACTATCCAGATCGCTAAGGTGATCCGAGGATCAGTGACTGCCATCAATACACACATCACTAACAAATGAGTTACCAACTTGATCGTCGGATTCAATGTTGATAACCAAGAGTCATTACTTTTCATATAATACTCCGCTCCTTCTCTGGCTTCATCAGTTGATAATGAAGCGGAGCAATAATCGCATGATGACCGATAGATTCGGGATGTGTAAATAGATGATACGGTGCACCATTGTAGATTACTTTGCCCTGATCAAACACAATCACTCGATTGGCGTATTCATCGACCAGATCCATATCGTGTGTAACCATCACAATTGTAGTACCTTGTGCTTGCCGTTGTTGCAATCGCTTGATCAATTCAGCCGATGTACGGGCATCTTGTCCGAAGGTCGGTTCATCTAATAGAAGTAAAGATTGGTCAAATAACAACATAGTCGCTACACTCAAGCGCCGCTTTTGCCCCAGACTGAGTGTAAATGGATGTTGATCCTGATAGTCTTCTAAGCCAAATTCCTGTAGCAACTGTACCGTTCTGGCATACACTTCTTCTTCGCTCCAATTGCGTTGTCGTCCTCCAAAAGCAATCTCATCAAATACAGTATCTGTCACAAATTGCAGTTCAGGATTTTGAAAAACAAATCCTGCTTGCTCATATAGATCGCGATCACTCCACTTTTTCAAAGGGATATCTTGAAAGTAAAGTTGCCCGCTACGGATACGTTCTAGACGGATCAGGCTTTTGAGAAATGTGCTTTTGCCACTTCCATTCGCACCGACAATCGCTACCCATTCCCCTGACGGAATACGGATATTCATATCACGCATCACAGACTTTTGACGATAACCGATATCCAGTTGCTCGGTTAAAATGATAGCAGACCCACCCTTACCTTCTTGGTCTGCATCTAATGCAGAAGCACGTCGTTGTTGTAAAGTCTGTTGCAATCGCTGGGCTAACGGATGCGAAGGATGGTCTTGCACATCGTCCCATGTATACGGAAATAATTTGGGTTGCCAGATGCCTGCTTCTTGCATCTCTGCTCGATATCGCTGGATCATCTCTGCTGGCTCTCCTTGCGCAATCATAATACCTTGCGCATTCATAAGGATGACTCGATCCATCCACTGTATACAGCCATCTAAAGTGTGCTCGACAAATACCATTGTCTGTCCATGCTGATCTGCTAGCTCATGTAGCAATTGAAAGATTTCTTTACGACTGACTGGATCTAATTGTGCAGTCGGTTCATCGAAAAAAAGAACTTCTGGTTCAAGCGCCAACAGACAGGCTAATGCTAACCGTTGCTTCATGCCACCAGACAATGTCTCGATCGGCGTATGCCCATCTATATCCAGACCTACTTGCTTCATGACAGCCTCTATCATGGCATCCATTTGAGTACGGGGAATCAAGCGATTTTCTAAGCTAAAAGCGATCTCTTCATCCACATGAAGCATGCAGAACTGGGAATCTGGATCTTGGAACATGACTCCACATTGAGGGGCTAATCGAATCTCACCTTCCACCTCGGCTTCTACATGTTCAGGAATAATGCCTGATAACACAGATAATAGTGTCGACTTCCCACTTCCACTTGGTCCCAAAATAAGTACTTTTTCACCTCGTGAGATCGACAGATCAATACCGTTCAAAACGTTAGCTTCTCGATTATAAAAGCGTACCGACAGGTCTTTACACTCCAGAAGCGATTCCATTAGGTTTTCCCTTCTTCCGCCGTGCTTTCATAATTTCGTATTGATCCAGCACTCCTGTTTTGCACAAAGCTTCTACGACAATCTTGGCTAACCCTCCACCTAAGATCATTCCGCTGATCATTTGAATAATCAGCGTTAACAGCAATACCTGAGTTGTATAGTAACCGAATCCGTTAGCAATAACGTTATAAAGGACTCCACCTACCGCTGCCAATGCACCAGACAACATGAGAGTCATCAAGTTATACCGTTTGTAGCCAAATAGAGCGAAAGCAATCTCTGCTCCAATCCCTTGAAACACACCGATCAATAAGGCAGATAAGCCAAAATGACTACCGGTTAATAGCTCTACCGCCGCAGCCGCTACTTCAGCGATCAATGCCGCCCCTGGCTTACGAATAATATAAGCCACAATCGGGCTTGCTATAATCCAGATGCCAAACATAAATCCTGCACCTACCGGTCCAACCAGTGCTGAGATCGGTATCCATAACGTAGACCAACCTAGATAAATCACACCGCAAGCTACGGCTAAAATAACTGTTAATACAACCTCTTTCATTTTCCATGTCATATGGATCGGCTGAGCATTCATACGCGTGCAACCTCCATCGGTACAGGCCAATCTTGTAGCGTGTAAGCCATATCCCAGAACATATATTCAAATTGACAGCTCAGTAGAAAATGTTCTTTCATACGTGCACGATGTGCAGGTGTTGTCTGCTCTGCCCATTGATCTAAGCGAGCGCAAAATTGATGCGTTATTGTATCTGTTCGATTGCCATAGAAGCTGATCCAATCATAAAAAGGATGAGATGCATCAGGCTTCACCTCTTCCAGTAACTTCACACCAATTTCCCAGTATGTCCACGGACAAGGCAATAATACAGCCAAAATATCACCCAGATCACCTTCATGAGCTACCGTTAACATATGACGAATATAATGATGAGACGAAGGCGAAAGCGCGTATCCTTGTAAATCTTCATATCTTACGCCTGCTACATCACAGAAATTATTATGAGGATGAATTTCACTATGAAGCACAAATGAAATCTGTTCATTAAACATCGCCATATCTTCGCGTGTTGGGCACTTGGCAATCGCTGTTCCATAGATACGCATAAATGAATTCAAATACTCAAAATCTTGTTTTACATAATGGATTAACTGCTCACTACGCAGATCACCTTTGGCAATGCCTTGAACAAAGGGATGATTGAAAATCGCTTCAAAAATAGGGTCTGCTGCCTGTCTAATTTCCTGTGAAAATGTCATAATTGTATCCTCCTTAGATTGAAGCATCAGGATCGATGCTTGGTTAATAAAGAAGGACCACTGCTGGAATATATGGAAAAATACATGCAAAAAAGCCGCCCCGTGATGGAGCGGCAGAATAGGTGTACGTATTGTACAGGTACTCTTGCACAGTCTCCACTTTCCTACGCTAGTATGAACTAGATCAGGTTCCAAGGGTCCGGGATCTTCCCGTCTCAGCCTACACAAAGGCTCCCCTAGTGGTCATTCGATTCATTTGCATCTTACTGTACACACGATTGAAGAGACTGTCAACTGCTATAAGAATCTTGTGGTTTCCTTTTTTTACCGTTATACACTTATAAAATGGTGTAAAATATAGATATTATTAGGTATTTGCACGCAGATTAAAATATCTGAATAGAAGTGAGTTGATGGGGATGACACGTAAAGTAGTATTAGCAGGCGGTACCGGATTTATCGGCCAGTATTTGGAAAAAAAGTTTACAGCTATGGATATAGATGTTCAGATCATTTCCAGACAATCTCCACATATCGCATGGGATGATTATCAAGGGATTGTGCAAGCGTTAGATGGCGCAGAGATGGTGATTAATCTGGCGGGGAAATCGGTCAATTGTCGTTATAACGAGCAGAACAAACGTGAAATTATGAATTCCCGAGTAGAAACCACACAGATTCTTGGAAACGCTATCTTGGATTGTGAACATCCGCCTGCCGTATGGATAAATTCCAGTACAGCGACTATTTATCGTCATGCAGAAGATCGTCCGATGACCGAGACGAAAGGCGAGATCGGGACTGGCTTTTCAGTCGATGTTGCCAAAGCTTGGGAAGAAGCTTTTTTCGCGTTTAACCTTCCTCATACACGACAAGCGGCATTACGAATAGCGATTGTACTCGGTCCGGGCGGTGGGGTTATGACTCCTTTTCAAAATCTTGTTCGCTTTGGACTAGGGGGTCATCAAGGATCAGGCAAGCAGATGTTTAGCTGGATTCATGTTGAAGATTTATTCCAAATTATTTTATTTATTCAAGAGTGGGAATCTCTGGAAGGAGTATTTAACTGTACGTCACCGAATCCAGTCACCAATCGGGAACTGATGGCGACCATGCGCAAAGTGATGCATCGTAAAGGCGGTCTGCCTGCTTCCACATGGATGCTGAATCTAGGTGCTCGAATCATCCGTACCGAGCCTGAATTGGTACTCAAAAGTCGCTGGGTGGTTCCTAATCGCCTGATCAAAGAAGGATTCATGTTCAAATACGGTCGCTTGGAAAAAGCACTGCAACATATTTTGCATACGAAGTCATAATCTATAGATCTGTGAATGATTCTTTTAAAATACAGCAAAAAAGGGTATCGTAGAGATAGACTTGAGTTCGAGCAGAATAGCTGACTCAAAAATTAGAGTTAAAGGTGTGCTTATACGTGCGAATTAATAAATATATTAGTGAATCTGGAATTACATCCCGCCGGGGTGCTGATAAATGGATCAATGAAGGTATTGTCACGATCAATGGTGTGGTTGCAGAGCTTGGAAGTCAGGTGGAAGAAGGCGACGACGTTCGAGTGAATGGCAAGCCGATCCAAGTGGAACAGGAAAATGTCTATATCGTGCTTAACAAACCGGTAGGCATCACCAGTACAACCGAGCGTCATATTCGGGGGAATATCGTTGATTTTGTTAATCATCCTTTACGTATTTTCCATGTCGGGCGACTCGATAAAGACTCGGATGGCTTGATTATGCTGACCAATGATGGCGATATCGTCAACGAAATTTTACGTGCTGAAAATAAACATGAAAAAGAATATATCGTAACGGTCGATCAACCGATTACGCCTTCTTTTCTAAAAAACATGGCTTCTGGTGTAGAGATTCTCGATACGGTTACATTGCCTTGTCAGGTCGTTCAACAATCCAAATATGTATTCAAAATCATTTTGACTCAAGGCTTGAATCGTCAGATTCGCCGGATGTGCTCTGCTCTTGGTTATGAAGTACGTGCGCTACGCCGTACACGTATTATGAATATTCGTCTGGGTAATTTACCAACAGGCAAGTGGCGTGACCTGACAACTGATGAACTGAATCGCTTATTCCGTGATCTGGAATATACGCCGAAAAAACGCTAACACAACGAAAAATAAAAAGACCTCTTTGATGATCTGTTACCGAATGTAAGGTAGCGGATCAAGTAAAAGAGGTCTTTTTCACTTAGATTATTATTTCATTTTTTTAAAACAGTATACCAATCTGGCGGAAATCCTATTAATGTTCGATCTATTTCTGAATACATATCAAGTAAATTTTTAAGTTTTTCTAACCAATCATTCCATACATCTTTGTTTGGGATGAAGTATTTCATAATCAAAATGGTCGAAAAAACTTTCTTATCATCTATAATTTTTGGCTTATCTTTTTTAAATAATTGAGGAGGATGTGGAAAATTTCTATTGTACACTCGTCCATAATGAGCACATATATTTCTAAGATTACTAATCGAATGTAGCCAACTACCTATATAAAACCCTTTTATACCGCCATAATATATATATCCTATGTAGTCTTTATCTTCCTTCTTTAAGTTTTTGAACAATTTAGATATCATTCCAAAAGTAGTAATTTCCATAGCTACCCATACAGGAAACTCACCAGCATATTTCGAATAATAATGCTTAACAAAAACATCTTTAGACAGCTCAAGGGTTCTATTTAATTCTTTGATAAAATTATCATGTTTATCTGAATCCATAAAATTTTCAGCATACATATAACCCATGCCATCATATTTTTGGGAAAGTGTAAGAGAAATATGTGTACGCATAGAGATTTCAATAGTTTCAGTAACTTCCATTACCAAAGATCTTAATTTTAGATCAAACTCATAAAGATGATAAATATTCTCGAACGTGACCTTTTTATTAAATTGATTTCCATTTTTTAAAGACAACGTATACGCAGTTAATCGATAATAACTAACATGAGTCAGTATGCTCTTTGCCCATTCTTCATTCTCAATAATTAATCCTCTTGATTTGAAAATATCGAGTTGCTCTTCAACAGTTTTGGAAGGCTTAATAGAGTGAGGGATAATTTTCATTGTATGTAAATAACTCCATATAAAAAAATTGTCTCGCCCTGGTGCGCAACCCTAAGGTATGCGTGGCGAGATCTGTTAACTTAATTATAATTGATTAATATCTATCTATCAACACCAGTTTACTTGTAAAATACTTTTTCTACATTGTATTTTGCATGTAGTGTATTGATAATGTACGTCTCATAAATCTCACGATCCATAGCGTTGTCGATCAAGCAGACTTCAATCTTCGTCACTTCATCACGGTGATCTTTGATCGGTGATACGGTATCTTCGAAATGCTTTTTGACGCGTGGTCTAAGCTTACGTGCTTTACCGACAAATAGTAATTCATCTTGTTCGTTATAGAACATAAAGATACCGCCCGTTTCACGCGAAATCAGATGAAAATCGGTAAATCCATAAATATGGCTAAGCTCAGGGTTAATTTGTTTCGTAATGGTAACATCCGCTGTTGGGATTGTTATATTAATCAATATGGTCACTTCCTCATTCTATATAGGTGTTTATCCTATCATAATTTGCACTCGAAAACTACGAATACTCTCATCTTACCATGTTGTAGACCATCATCTCTATAGGTTTCTAATGATTAACAGTCAGTATCGTTTGTGAAAACCAACGGTTTGAAAAATTCTATTCCTTTTTCCACCACATGCCCAAGGAATGAGGAGCTGTATAAGTAAATCCGTACTGAGCATACAATTGATCTGCTGGTGGATCTGCAAATAATACCGCATGGGATTGAGGAGATGCATTCTCTTCTAAGTATGTTTTGATTTCACGCATAATCGCTTTGCCGTATCCTTTACCTTGATATTCAGGACGTACACAGATATCGGTAATATGAAAAAACAATCCACCATCGCCTACGACTCGGCCCATCCCTATCGCTTGCCCTTCTTCTTCAAGCACAACAGCAAACAGTGTATTCGGCAACCCTTTAGTGGCTCCTTCGACACTCATTTCACTTAAACCTGAAACCTTGCGTAGAGCCAAATACTCTTCCACAGATGGAATACGATGAATAATCTGCATCTCATTTCACCCCTTTTTTATCTCAAATCATAACAAAGAATCTATATACTGAATACAAATGTATACAAATAAAGTTGATGCTCCCTATTAATGGTTAATACTTTAGTAAAAGATGAAAAGGTTGGTGAACTTAATTATGGTACATATGCAAAATGACTCTTCGCTAGAACCTACCATTATTATTGGATCAGGACTTGCTGGTCTTTGTTGCGGATTTGAATTAGCGGATAAAGGTAAGCGTGTTATGGTACTTGAAGCCGCTCCTTATATTGGTGGACGAACTGCTAACTGGGTAGAAGATGGGATGGAAGTGGAATCTGGATTTCATAAATTTCTAGGTTATTATACAGTGCTTCCTGAAATTCTAAAAAATGCAGGCATTTCGATGAGTGACATGGTGCATTGGGAAGAAACAACCAATATTCGTCATACCGAAGCACAAGGTACATTTGGACTCGATCCGTTCAAAGCCCCTCTCAAAACAATTGCTGGTGCGTTGGGTAATAACGATCTTATTTCCCCCGCCGATAAAGCGTCTCTAATTCCTTTTTTTACAGCTGGATTTAAAGATTATATCAGCAAACCACATTACTTGGATCAATACTCGATCAAAGCATATGCGGAAAAATATAGCGTGTCGACAGATGCAATCGAACGATTGATTCAACCATTATCATCAGGCATATTCTTTTTGCCTATCGAAGAATACTCAGCGTATGCGTTTTTCGGTCTATTCGCTCCTGCTTTACCGCGTCTAGCCAAAGTACGTATTGGTGCTTTCAAAGGAGGCATGACCGATGTGATGACAGGTCCTCTTGCCAAAGCGATCGAAGAACGTGGTGGACAAGTGCTTACAGGTAAAACGGTGTCTCATTTATTATATGACAATGAAAAAGTAGTCGGTGTGCAGTTAGAAGACAGTTCACAGATTTATGGAGAGCAAGTAGTTGTTGCCACAAATATTCGCCGTGCTCAAATGTTATTGTCTGAACATTTCCATAATCATGAATGGTTTCAGGATTTCTTGTCATTAGAATCGATGCCTTATGTAACTGCACAATTTGAAGCGACAGAGAAATTAGCAGATGCTGATCATACAACGTTTGGCCCGGGTACACAATTAGGGTCATTTAGCGAACAATCTCGTACAACATTTAAGCGTCCAACAGGACGAGCTTCGATTATTCTGGTTGATCCTGATAGCTTAATTGATCTGCCGGATGAAGAAGTCTGGGAAATCACCAAAAAATCGCTACACGAAGTGGATCTACCTAATGTAGATACGATGACCCAATATCGGATTATACGAGGGAAAGAGAATTTCTATCGTCTGGCTAAAGGCAATGAACACAAACGTCCCAAACAGATCACTCCGATCGATGGTCTTTTTCTAGCTGGCGATTATACAGACCAACCGTTACTTGCTACTATGGAAGGTGCGGCAATCTCTGGCAGACGAGCAGCTACTGGTATTTTGACAGGACGCGTCCTATAAATATAAACAACAATAGATAAGCAGAAAAAAGACCTTATATCCGTCTAGCATGGGTTAAGGTCTTTTTCTGTATTTTGATATTGGTGTATTTTTTATGGATCAGGTACTTATGAACTTATGATAATGCTGCAAAATACTTCGCACTTTCCACCATAGGTGTACAATCGCTGTGATCGCCTACAAGATTAATTTCAAAAATATAATCTTTCCCCTCTACAAACGGCTTCACCATCTGCCAATCGATAAGACCCTCTCCTAACGGTAAAGAATCATGCACTTGTCCCATACTATCCACCAGATGATAGTACACTGCATAAGGTGCTGTACGCTCAAGCACTTCACGTAATTTATGATTATCTCCCCGGAAGGCGATAAAGGTATGACTGACATCTACATTTAAAGGCAATGATAATGGGATAATCAGATCATCGATTAAGTATGGATTAGAATAGCAAAACAGTCCTTCTGTTGAATCTTCCCAGACAATCTGTTCTCGTCCGTATTCTAAAATAGCTGCAATCTCTTCTCGCAAAGCTATCGTTCGTTCGCGTGATACTTCTGCATTCTCACTGCGTACATAATGTGCATGTAACACACATTTAGCTCCTTCTTCTTTACAAATTTGAACCAATTGTTGAGTCGATTCATGATAAAATCGGCGCAATTCTAAATTTGTGCTCATAATATCTAAAAAGGTATGTTGATATCGGGATGGATGGTGTAAATATACTGTAACTCCTCTGGCTTTTAACTCGCGTATTCGAGTACGAATAAAGTCTGTTCGTTGCATATCTGTAGCACTCAGGTAAAATTCAATAATCTCAGGGTTATAGGAAAGCCGATTATCTAAGCTAGGCTGATCTAAGCTTCCTTTTAGTCGCATATAATTCACTGTATTCTCTCCTTTTTTCGCTCTATCTATTCTATCGTTTTTGATGTATCTATATATTACAATATACGAAATAAACCTTGATCAATTAGGATAAGAGCCTTTGTAAAAACCTTTTATCTTAATCCAAGGAGACAGGACGGGATCTATGGAAAGTTCTATATTGTTAAAAACAAAAGTCTCTAAACCGATGATTCGAACCTATACGATCGACCGTCCCGAATGGATTCATCGTGTAGAACAAGGCATGAATTTTAGAGTCAATATGGTGTATGCGCCAGCAGGTAGCGGCAAATCAACTCTGCTTGGACAATGGCTATATGAGAAAAAACAACCGTATGCGTGGTTATCATTAGATGAACGAGATAACGATCAGCGCAGATTCTGGCGTTATGTTATCTATTCGTTATCTTGTTATCGGATTCCTGATCTGGAAGAACGATTGTTACCGCTATTGTCCAGTTCATCCATAAGCGGAATGACTTCTTTTATCGATATGTTTATTTATGAATTAGAAAAAGTAGAGCAACCGTTAGCGATCATTTTGGATGACTATCACTTTATTCGAAGTCCGGATATTCACAACAGTCTTTCGTATCTCATCGACTATTTACCGAGGCATGTGCATCTGTATATCTCTTCTCGTCATGCTCTTCCTTTTGTACATATCGGCAAATGGTTGGTACGACAACAATTAAATATTATAGCTGCTGGCGAAATGGCTTTTTCAGAAGAAGAAGTGTCTTTATTTTGCAAGCAAACGATGGGCTATTCATTACCTTCAGAAATGATTCATATGCTTGTTGAACAGACTGAAGGCTGGATTGCTGGTATTCAGTTGGCTTTGATTTCAATTCAACAAGGTGATGATCAGCATCGCTTTTTTCTAGATTTTAATGGAAAGCATCGTAATATTGCTGATTACTTATTTCAAGAAGTGTGGAGTCGGTTAGACGAAGAACTGCAATCTTTTTTGTTACAGACTTCGATTTTGAAGCGTATCAATGCTGAACTCTGCAATCAACTTACCGGGCTCAGTGATAGTCAGGATAAACTACATCGTCTGCAACGATTGACTCTATTTCTGATTCCGCTCGATGAAGAAGGAGAATGGTATCGGTACCATCATTTATTTGCTGAATTTGTGCAAAATGTATTACGTCAATCATCTGAGTCGCTGTGGATCGAAGGGCATCAAAAAGCCAGTCAACTCTACAAAGATCGTCATTGGATCGAAGAAGCGATCGATCATTCTTTGATCGCACATAACTATGAACAAGCTTCCCAATTAATAGATGAACATATTGAAGAATGGCTAGGCAAAGGTGAACTGGATACGTTACTGCACTGGTTCACCTTGTTCCCTGATGACTACGAATGTACGATTAAACTGTGTTTGATTCATGCTTTTATTTTGAGTATTACAGATCGTTTTGAAGAATCAGCACAGTTACTCAAAGCTTGCGAACAACGTATACAAGAGCTAGGTCTTACAGGCAGTGCTTCTAAGCATCTAGGTATTTTATTTCTGGTCAAAACCAATATGATTTTTGTCTCGCGTAACTTTGATGAATGGTTTTCTTTTATGCATCATGCAGGTCGCGAATTACCTCAAGAATCGGTTTTTTTCAACTTTAATTATAACAAAAGTGAACCTTTTGTTCGAAATACAGCTTTTGGTCTGAAAGGTCTGCTCAACCAACAAACAGCCAATGTCGGCAAAGAAATGGTACATTTTCTTACTCAACATCATGGAGAACAGTCCCTACTCTGTCAGTATATTATGCAAGCGATTGCGGAAGGAGCTTATGAACGCAATGATCTGACGACCTGTATGCACTGGTTGCAAGTGGTATCCAAACAAGAAAGTTACCGTATGGTTCCCGGAATACTCGTTCCTTTTCGCTTAACGACTATTAAGCTGAAACTAAAAGAAAAGCAGTATATTACAGCGCGGACGATTCTGGAAAACACTTTGCAACTGCTTGAAGAAAGTGCACATCATAACTGGCGCAAACATCTCTATGCTTTTAGTGCATGGATAGACCTATACGAAGGCAACATTGAGCAAGCGGTCAATACGCTCGATTCGATTGCGATCACACCACAACATCGTGTTTCTTTAGATCAATCTCTAGCATTTACAGTATTAGCACGTGTACTTATGGTCAAAAAAGAATACAATACTGCTTTAGAAATCTTATCTTCGATTCGTTTTTTAGCGGAAAATGAACATGCAATTCATATTGAATGTACGTCTATTGTGCTTCAATCTATTTGTACTTATCGTAAAGGACAGACCGATACTGCTGTGCTATTACTTCAGCAAGCGATCGAATTAGTACTGCCTTTTGACTATATACGGACATTTGTAGATGAAGGCGATATTGTCTATATCTTATTGCAAAAGTTAAGCCATACCCGTAGCGTAGCCAACCATCCAACGATGCTTGATTATATTACCAAGTTACTACGTGTGTTAGAAGCAGAAGGCAAAGTCCCTTTTCCAACAACTACTCATCTTATCGAAGCATTAACACCCAAAGAATTAGCAGTGCTTAAGCTGATCCATCAAGGTCATTCCAATCAACAAATTGCAGATCAATTAGGACTCACCATCGGTACGATCAAAGTATACATCAACCGAATATACAACAAGCTTGAAGTGACTTCTCGTGTACAAGCTCTGCTCAAATCACAAGAATTGGAATTGTTTTCAGAATCTTAATCTGATGAAATGATATATAGTACTTCATAAAAAAGTGACTCCTCTGTCATAAAAATCTATTGAAGTTAACTTTAGTTAATAGATGCGTACTTCTTGGTTTGCTACAATAAAAACAACCCGGATCATGGGAGAATAATTGACATTAAATATAAAATCTTCTGTTATCTTTCGAATCTCTTCTATGATCACACCTATCCGAACGGTTTCCTCCCATCATATCTTTGTAGACCTCGATTCGGCAGATTACATCGAGGTCTTTTTCTCTTATTTTCAGCTTAGAAGCCAAGGGATATGGTTGTTATTTATGTCGGCATTACTTTATACACAAAGGAGTCGTTTATGATGAACTATCGTATGCAAGTCTGTTCCAACTCTATGTATCAAGAACAATATATGACCTTTGTTTTGGAAAATCATGTGAAGCTTCCTACGCCTCATCCTTTATTATTCACACTTGGTTTTACGCCGTTTCCACTGCTTTTGGAAGAGGAATGTTTTATCAGTCTGGATGCTTATCAGGAAGTGGTAGGGGCTTGGAGTTACTTGTATGGAACTGCTGAAGATGCTTACTATAACAACGACGTTATACAGATTCAGTCTATTATCTTCAGCCCTAAATATCGTAAAACCAAAATGTTTACACATGCTCTGCAACATTTAGTAGAACATATTGATCAGTCTGGACGGGGGATCAAAGAAGTTCGCTTCTGGATTGCTTCTGAACCTTCATTACAGCGATTATGTTCCAAGCTGGCGAAAAAGACTTCTACATTAGCCACTCCACAAGGATTAATTGAAGAATATCGGGTTCCTTTCCAACAACTTTATCATTATGCTATGAACTTACATAGCAAACAACATGCTATACAAGGACAACAATAAAAAAGTCTGGTCACAGGATTTCTCTACCTCGGTAAAGAGAACCTGTTGCCAGACTTTTTTTGAATTATTTATAAGCTACTTGCATTAAAGGTATCTCCACCTGCGATCGTGCCTGACTCAAATCCTTTATAAAACCAACGTTTGCGCTGTTCTGATGTACCATGTGTAAAGCTATCTGGTACAACATATCCCTGTCCTTGCTTCTGAAGGGTATCATCACCAACAGCGCTTGCTGCGGTGAGCGCTTCTTCGAGATCACCTTCTTCTAACAGGTTCGTTCCTTGCGCATCATGTGCCCAGACACCTGCCAGATAATCGGCTTGCAACTCTAACTTAACCTGCACTTTGTTGTATTGCGTTTCGCTCATATTTTGACGGGTAGATTGAATCTTATCCATAGTTCCAAGTAGTGTCTGTACATGATGACCTACTTCATGTGCAATCACATAAGCCATGGCAAAATCACCGGGTGCTTTGAACTTTTGCTGAAGTTCATCATAAAAACTGAGATCAATATACAGCTTCTGATCCCCCGGACAATAAAAAGGCCCTACTGCTGAACTGGCTGTACCACAAGCTGAATTAACACTATCGTTATACAGTACCAGTGTAGGATTCTTATACGTTAATCCTTGCTTTTTAAATTGGGCGGTCCAGACATCTTCTGTACTTGCTAAGACTACAGATACCATATTCGCTAACTCTTGTTCTTCTGCGGTTGCCTGATAGGGTGCAGATGATTCGGTCGTTGTCGACGTCGTACCGTTCAATAATTCACTAGGATTGCCTCCTAATAACGTCACAATCAAAATAATAATAATCCCGCCGATTCCTCCACCAATAATCGTTTTACCGCCTTTACCTCTGCGATCTTCTACATTGGAACTTGTTCTTCTACCTTGCAACTTCATCTTTTTGCCCCCTAATGACTGATCCAAACCGTTTGCTTTAACGTATGTATACATGATATACCCCAAAAGAATTAGGACATCCCAATTTTCTGGTTTACGCTCTATAAATTATTTATTTGGTACGGATCTACATAGATGATCTTCACGCTGATTTTTAGAAATTCGTTTTACATAATAAAGTTAATCTTGCAATATAGCGTTTTTTTTCAAATAAATATGTTTAATACAGTAACAATCACTTACACATCAGGAGGCGACAGATATGGGACGTTATATACAAGTAGAAGATCATGTGAAAATCTATGTAGAAGATATTGGCGAAGGGATTCCTGTTATATTTTTACACGGCTGGCCAGCTAACAGTCAAATGTTTGAATATCAATACTCTATCTTGCCTAAAGAAGGATATCGCTGTATCGGAATGGATTTCCGTGGATTTGGTAAATCGGATGCACCGTGGGAAAGTTATTCTTTTGACCGGATGGCAGATGATCTCAAAGCTGTTATTGATGAGCTTCAGATTGAAAACGCTGCATTGATTGGTTTCTCTATGGGTGGAGCAGTGGCTACTCGTTACATGGCACGTCATCAAGGAAAAGGCATCTCTCACCTTGCATTGATGGGTTCTGCAACGCCTGTATTTACACAGCGTCCTGATTTTGAATATAACATGACGAAGGAAGACCTGAATGCACAACTGATTATTCCGACGTACGAAGATCGTCCAAAAATGCTATCTCAATTTGGTCTGAAATTTACCCATCATAAGTCTAGAGCAGCGCTGATGGTATGGTTAGAATTATTGTGTTTCCAAGCGTCTAATCATGGCACGATCAAAGCCGCAGAATCTCTACGTGATGAAGACCTACGTGCAGACTTGCCACATATCAATGTACCAACAGTCATTTTTCAGGGTCAAAAAGATAAAATCTGTGATCCTAAGTTAGCAGAATTAACCCAACAAAGTATTCCTAATTCACGCCTTGTAGCTTTTGAAGATAGCGGTCATGCGATGATGTTTGATGAGCAAGAAAAGTTTAATTCAGAGTTATTATTATTCCTGAATCAAATGTCTGGTGGCAATAATACATCAGGCGTAGCAAGCCATAATCTATAAGTCATTTTAATATAGATACAGAAAGAAACGCTGGCGATATACAGTTATGATCGTCAGCTTTTTTTCTGCTTATTTTTTGACACATAATGACGATATTATACATAGTATCTCTTATTCATTTTTAATTGAACAATAGGTATGTGTAGCAGGTATACACTGTTGGCTTCTGCTTCTAAATCTATTGGAAAGGAGATATATACGTTTGAATGTGTTAGAACCCTTGATTCCTATCGTTCTCTATGTTTTACCGATGCTATTCTTTTTCTATATGGGTATTGATGTCTTGTTACGTAATCCCAAGAAGTCAGAACATCGCTTGGTGAGTATTGCGATCGGATGTTACTTTCTACTTTTTTTAGAAGAGTATGTTCGTTATCAATTACCGCTTGAATATAGTTCAGTATTGTCCGCTTTTTGGTTCGCCAATGTAGGTATTATTTTACCCGGGTTGGGTTTTCATTTTATCGTCAAGATTTCTGGCACGTATCGCAAAATGCCGAAATGGTTGTATCCGTATATTTTCTATCTTCCTCTCCTTATTATTCCGTTAGCGATTATCAATGATACACAGTATATTTCTTCACAACAATTTGTCGCAGCAGGGATCTGGAAATTGCCTGTTTATAATACTTCTTATTATGCTGCTCTTACTGCAAGTATTCTGATCAGTGTTGCTTCACTTGTGTTTCTTTCCCGTTATCAAGCATCGAATCGTTCTTCTGAACATCAGGCGATTTATCGAGTGTTACGATACGGTATGATCCTATCCTTGAGCTGGATTGCCTTTTTTGGATATTTCCAATTTGGTGAGAAACTTCCGCCTTATCCGTATCTGTATGGTGGATTGATCTGGTGTTTTACATTACAAGTCGCCATGAAAAAGTACGAATTTTTAAATTTTAATCACCATCGGTACAAAAAGTTATTTGATATGAATCCAGCAGCCATTCTGTTAGCACGTCGATTTGGTACGATCAAAGAAGCGAATCCAAGTGCTAGGCAACTCTTCTCATTTGTCGATCTGGATATTACCAACTTGAATACGATAGCAAGTCAGGAACTATGGAAGAAGCTTCAACAACAGCAAGGCATTATTGATATGGAGACGAAGATCTGGAATGGTGAGCAATGGATCGATATTCTGGTCAAAGGGGATTATGTCGTTGTGGATCATGAAGATCATGTGATTCTTATTATGCGTGATATTACGATCAAAAAAGAGCAACAACGCCAAATCGCTTTTCTTGCATATCACGATTCTTTAACAGAACTTCCTAATCGTCGTTACTTTTATCAAGAGTTAGAAAAATGTATGGTCAAAGCTCAACAACAGCAAGAACAACTGGCTATTATTCTAATCGATCTCGATTATTTTAAAGAAACCAATGATCGGTATGGACATCAAGCTGGTGATGAGATGCTTCAGCATACTGCCAAGCTTATTCAACAAGCTGTTGGAAATACAGGTATGGTGGCACGTCTAGGAGGCGATGAATTTGTTTTATTTATTCATCCTGTCGAACACCGGATTCAAGTACAGAAAATTCTCAATCAGATCAATACCCTATTTGCTCAAGCTCAATTTGTATATGGAGAAGATACATTAGCAATTTCAATGAGTTCTGGAGCCAGTATCTATCCGCAAGATGGTACAGATGTTGATACTCTATTGAACCATGCAGACAAAGCGATGTATCGTAATAAGCATCAACGTAAATTGAAAATATAAAACCCGTCTATATCACCTGATTGTGATATAAACGGGTTTTCTTACATACTTTCTAGGATTAATTTAACTCCTGCTAAAAACTAATATAGTTGAATCATACGATTATATCGTATATAGTTGAGTTATACGATATAATCGTACAATCAAGATTCGAAGGTTATCGAACTGGAGAGCACTGTATGAGAAAACGAAAGTATAATGAAGATGTTGAATTACAATTTGTTTACCCAAACGCTTTCAATAAACTGTGGGAGCTCTATGAACTATCAGATGCAGATAAAAAAAGACTTGAAAGTCAAGTCCGATTATATGAAGAAACAAATACAAATCCCAATAATGTCTTGGGAGATATTGTTCAAGGTACAGGTGGCGCTATAAAATTACGATTTGATAGTTCAAATGACAACTCCGGTAAAAGTGGAGGTTATCGAATTATTTATGCAAAGTATGGTCGCCGTATATATTCAATGCTAATAATTTATAAGAAATCAGACAAAGACTCTCTTACTGATAAAGAAAAAACTATAATAAAGAATAGAATAAAAGATTTGAAAAAAAAATCAATAAGTGGGTGGTGTTTAAATATG